>CAYSEL010000048.1:0-25046 GCA_964430035.1 uncultured Candidatus Bathyarchaeia archaeon | reverse complement strand
GGTGGATAGGCTATTTGCTAGACAACCTTGAAGCTATGGGTCTCATGGATGACACCGCCGTGATATTTACGACTGATCACGGCTTCTATTTTGGTGAGCACGGCATACTCGGAAAAGCGGTAATAGACCTGGACAAATCACCATGGAAGATTTACCGTTCTCCCCTCTACGAAGAGGTCACTCACATACCACTATTGATATATATTCCCGGCGTTAAACCGAAAAGAAACAAAGCTTTAGTTTGCCTTCCCGATTTGATGCCTACACTGCTAAACCTGGCGGAAGTTGATGTGCCGGATACGATTCAAGGAAGGTCCTTGTTGCCATTGTTGGAGAGAAATTTGGAAGAATCTTGGGATTTCGTGGCTTCAAGTTGGCCCTTATATAATCCTGGAGATATCACAAGGGCGGTTGACGCCTTGGAGAAATTAGTGCAAGATTGGCTTCCAATCACCGTTAATACTAAGGAATGGACTTTATTATACAGTTCAGAAGGGCAGCCTGTAGAGTTGTATCATCTACCAACCGATCCTCGTCAAGAAAAGAATGTTTTCGAGGAGAAAATCGATGTTGCCCATGAATTACATAGCAAACTGATCTCTAGGCTTGAAAAATTCAATACCACTCGTCTCGCCTTAGAGCCTAGAAGACGAATCTAGAAAACGTCAAACTGAAGATTCGAGCAACAAATTCGTGACATCACGTTGAAACTTCAAACGGATAGCTCTTTTCTGAAGTCACTGTTCTGAATCAATTTCGATGCAGCCCTCGCCACCCTCGCCAGTGAAGAGTAAACGGGAACTCCCCTCACCTAAGGATTCTAACGCCGTTTATGATGCTATTTTCTCCCATCCAGAAAGCTGACAGTAGCTTACCGCAGACCTTCTGCATTTCTACTACAACTCTCGCAATATCCCAAATCATCACATAGAATTAACCAAATATTCGGTCTAGGCATAACCAATTACTAAACCATGTCTCACAGATCTGTGTCTAACCAAAGTCAACAACCTAGCTTTCCCTCTCTAATTGTAAACCTTGAAACTTCGTGTCAGCCGAATGTCTTCCGATGAGCCCCCAACCATTACGTTGAAGACAACTTGTTCTACAACAAAGTTCATGTCGGCATCATAACAAGCTAAATCTTCAGAGGCGAGGCTGAACGTAACTTTTTCTGTCTCATCCTGTTCCAGAGTTATGCGCCTGAAACCTTTAAGTTCTTTCACAGGTCTAGCTGTTGATGTTAGAAGCCTCCAGCAAAGCCTGTTCTTGTTTAGTCCATGAACATCAACTTTCATATCCACGTCATTGACCGTCAACGTTAATCCATAAATAATTATGTGAAGGCTATCTTAGCTGCTTCAGACATGATAAAATTCGTATTTATTGTTGAGTGGTTATTGGGGTTAGTTTTTGCTCGTTAAGCTTGACGGTCATCTCGTTGCTTGTTGTCAACGATCTGATTTCCGCTTTGACTCCGTACTTTTTCAGCAGATTTTTTTATCTTGTCTTCCAGTTCTTCTTGGTGATAGCCGTCTAGAGGCGTTAGAACTCTTATCTCGATCTTGGCGAATAACTATTTGGGAAGCTCCATCATTCTCACCTCCAAAAAATGAACGAGGCTAAGCGAAAACCCTATAGATTTATTTTTCAGCTAGGACTTGTTCTCTTATCCTCTCTGAAACTTCTCTGATTTGGACGAGGATAGACTAGATGTTGTCCTTCCATAAGGGTTCTCAATGGTTGGGGAACTGTTGTCCAAATGAGCACAAAACTCCTCCAATCCATGCAGGGAATTACCTTACACATCAAAGCCCATTTTCCTCATGTTTTCCAGAAGAATTTCACGTGGAGGAAGGGCGGATAGGAGGTTAAAAACCTTGCCTTCTGGTATGTGTGTCCTATCTCTAACAAGTATGAGGTTTATAGCTTTAGTAGGACACTTTGTTGCACACAGTCCACATCCAAAGCATTTCTCGGGATTGCTGTAAGCCACTCCATTTTCAATTTTCATAGCTCCGAACACGCATCTTCCTTCGCATAGACCACAACCAATGCACAGGTCTTTTTCGACGACGGCTCTGTAGCGGCTTTTGGTGGTGTTTCCTTTCCCGTAGTGTATAAGTCCTCTCAGGAAGAAACAGCAACATGAACAACAATTGCATATGAAGGAAAATCCATGTGACGCGTTGTCTGCATGGTGAACTAGACCTAAATCTTCGCAGCATTCAATTATGCTCAAGGCTTCTTCAATGGTTATTTTTCTGGCCACTCCTCGCTTGACCAAAATCTCCGCGACATCGTTCAAAAGGATGCATGTCTCAAGAGGGTTCTTACAGTTCCTTCCTCTTGTTCTGCATGGACACTGTGCCACAGCGATATACCGCGAGCTTTTCAATATACCAGATACAACCTCGAAGGGAAGAATCTCAGTCTCAACAGAAATAACCCTATTTACCGGTATGACTCTTGCAATGGGAACATTGTCAGTGGGAAGCTTTTTCTTCATCATTTCATTCTCAAAAAATTCGTCCCAAAGGTCGATTATTTCAAGGTCAGTAGGGGATAAGTTCCCTTCTTTTTTCCGATGACCTATCTCGAAAAGTACTGAGTCAATCAGGTTACCACACAAAGCATATCCAGGTTTTCCATCATCGAAGTCTTGCGATAAGACCAAACCTCGCTTGAAGAGGTTATCAAGAATTACAGCGACCTCTGAAACTGGAATTTTCGTTTTTTCTGCTACCTGCTCAATGCTACTGGGTAGTAGCAGCAGTATCTTGGCCTCCTCATGCGAAACTAGTTTTTCCAAAATCTTCGGCAAAATCTCAGATCTAGGGTAACCAAAATGCAAAGAAAGCTCAAAATAGATGTGAGGCGTGATTCTAGTTGACATTTTCAAGCAGTCCTCTGCATACCGAGCTATTTGCTGCTGAATATTTAAGCTTTCTGAAGGGAAGAAGCCTGAGACCAGCATAGAAGTTTGACCTAAGCCTTCAAGACTTCCTCCCTTACCTCTGTACGCTTCATCATTAACTATTAATGAGCACCTTCGAAGCGATACTGATCTATCTAGGCAGATTTTTCAACTTTTTTGGTCTTTTTAGAGCTGGAAGAAAGAAGACTAAAAAGGTCTGCATTCATTTGCGTTGATTGACACTTGAAAAATTAGTTCAGACCAATTTGGAAACATGACTACAATCCCATCGTAACCAATGCTCCAAGCAATATGAGTGTGGCTCCTAGAGTTATGTTCAAGGTTTATTCTGAAATTGCAAAAATATTCGTAAGCAAATGGCATTTAAGCTCCAGTTTTTCATTATCTTTTCTGTATTTGCACTGCCACTTAAACCTAAAAAATAGGGATTAAACGTTTAAGGTGGTCTATGTTAGACTTGAATAAGAGTCGAAGCCAGAAAACTACTACTTCTGTTAAAAATTGGATGCCGAAATTATGGGCATGTGCTGTGGAGGTTGTTATTTTGTTAGGGTTGGAGTTTTTCTAGGAATGTTTTTATCCGTTGATAAGAGTCTAATTCTCGCATCTTCTGTTCCGATGAATTTTGCTACGGCTGTGGATCCTTGGACTGTAGTTGAGGAGAAAGCATTCCTTATCTCCTCTAGACTGTCTAAAATGATTTTTCTGGACTCTTCCTGGTTTTGATTTCTTCTATGAAAACTTTTGATGCCTGTTTCGGTCCGCCGGCGTGGAAGCCAGCCCCTTCAGGATGTTCAAAACTTGAGTTAATGAAGATTGCAGTCGGTATCGCCACCGGAACACCTAGTATGACCTCGGATAGTAGGATCTCGACTGGTGTATTAGGAGGTACAAAGGCCATAAGCTCAGTTTGTCTCTCCGACATCTTGTAGCCCCACGCTATAGATTGAGTGTGACTTAAAAAGTCGTTGATCGTAACCTCCATCGGAACTTGTCTCATCGTTGCCGGATTCACAACATTATAAAAGACTATAGTACCACATCTAAACATAGGGATAGTGACTATCCTATACGCTCGGTCAATCATGATATTATGGATTTGAAATGTCTTTGCGCCATATTGTCCGAAATCTGTGGCATATTCAATCGAGCCTGTTGTTTGATTAATGAGGTAAGCATCTATGGAGAACGTTATCTCGGTGGGATTTGCTCCTATAACTATGGATGGGGTAACGCCTTGGAGTATGAAGGTACCGTTTTCATCAACTTTAACTATGAAATAGTTTGAAACTTCTTGGAAGTACTCACGAGATATCCTCATATTCACTTTAGCTATAGATCCTGGGACAGGACTATACCAGCCCGTTCTGTAGTCAAATTCAACTATCCTTCCTTCAAGAGTTGAGAAACCTCCGAAAGTCGTGCTGTATTTTACGAGTTGAACAGAAGGCTGGATCGGTTCAGAATCATTTGCGAAGCTATAGAGAACACAATATATGAAGTTGAGCTGCGACCAAAGGTTTTGAAAATTAATTTTATCAATGGTGTCGGAAGGTGTCAACCTATAGGGAAAAATTGTTCCAGTTGAAGCAAAAGTAACTCCCAGTCCTCCAGCTAATGTATACGGTTCACTATCATATGTAACCTTAAAGTCTCTGGATAGGTATACTTCTTCAATCCACTCTGGACCGAGAAGATTTCTGACATTCAGCGTTTGGTTCAATTGAGCATTGATGCTGGGTAAATACTCTCTAAACATCTTATCACTAACCCATCCAAACCTCTCCACGGGCTTATCATTCATATAGAAATATCCCGTGAATAATGCGCAGAGACTTGAAACATCCCCCGAGAGATCTAGGTTGAACATTATTTTTATATTTGGATCCGTGAAATGGGAAGATACGAACTCTCTTGCACCAGCTAAAGATTGCCAGTGGCCAGAGAACGCTACAAACATTATCGTTCTACTAGGCGTTCTCAACGAGAATAACCTTGCCAAATCTATCAGTGTAGCTATACCAATCGCGTCATCAGCACCTGGAGCAAGCGAAGGGATCACTGACCAAGAATCATAATGCGCAGAGATTACTATGATTTCTTCTGGACGGCTTTTGCCACGTATAAATCCAACCACGTTCTTTGCCTCTCGAATCTCGTAAGCCATTTGAGATTGCACATTCACGATAACCTCTCCTTGCTGGGTGAGGTTGTAAAGATATCTACTGTCCTCTTTGCTCACGAGAAGTCTAGGCAAGTATAAGGGCATCTCTGTAGATTTAGCCAAACCTTGTGAACGATCAAAATTTTCTGCTGGAGGCAGGAAGATTACAGCTTTGGCGCCCAGCATTGCTGCATTTATCCAGTTCCTTCCACTGTTAAACTCCATTAAAACGATGCTGCCATTTATCTCCTTATAGTTAAGAGCCGATAGCGTTCCTATACCTCCGTAAACCAGTTTCCCAGTTATTCCGCCGGGAGGGATGGAACAGGACTGAACGTCGTTGGGGAAGAGAGGATAAGCTCTAAAGAAATGATTCTCCGGTATGAGAACTGTTATATTTGCGCCTAGGTCAACTGGAACTGTGACATTGTAGTATTCGAAATGTATGTCACTCAGCCCAAACTCATTGAATTTTTGGAAGATATAATCAGCCGCTTTCTCGCATCCTACGTAGCCAGTCGCTCTTGTTTCAAAATTTGAGAGGTTAGCAATGTAATCTCTAATAGCTTCCAAATCTATGTCTTCTGTGATGTTGATGTAATCAAAATCAACCATGTCAAGGCGAGGTTCTAGACTAGAGGATGCCACAACATTAGATATATGTGAGGATTGGGTAAGGCTTGCAAATGTGCCGAGAATTAGAGCAACCGTCATTAGTAAAGAGAGAATCTCTGTTAACCGTTGTTCGTTCAGATGCATTGAGAGGCAGCGTCTCCTTCCATTGTCAGGGTCTCTGAAGTAAATATTAAAATTTTGTTCCCAAACTATCTAAGTGAACATTAATCTATAAAGTTTGCCCGCGCCATATATAACGTTTGTCAGATAAAAAAGATTCTGCTATATACGCGTATCAGAAGGCTGGTTGCAGATGAGGCGAACTAATTATTCTTTTATGTCAAAATCCTCATGGTAGGTTCAATGCCGATCTTCTAACAAACGCAGAATCGAAGAAAAACAGGTCTTACAAAAAATGTATACTGAAGAAAGGAAGAACGAAACTTAATGAAAAGTATTATTACATGCGCGCCAACACGTCCTTAGACAAACGAAAGCGGAAATTTTTAGAGTCGTGACTGAAGTAAATGTACTTTAGGTTTATTTTATCCATCTGATCATAACCTTTTAGGTCTGTCTGTTTTTGCCCGTTTTTCTATATGTCTGCTAAAGAGAGGATGTATAGAGAAGTAGAGAAAAAAGATTAATCTTTTATTTTAAAACGGCTTAATTCCTATTATTAACACTTCAAGCAGTATATTGTTTGTCAGAGTGACCAGCAAATGGCAAAAGAAGATGACTCCTCTTTAAAGAAAAAGGTTGAGGGAGAGTTTGAGGAGGATACTCTAAACGTCGGTAAATTGGTCAAGACGCTTATTCAGAGCTTCTTGAAGTCTGATAGCAACTATGGAGCGATCACGGATATAAAGACCGACATAAACAACATCTACAACACTGTTAGAGATTATATCAAAGAAGAAAAGGTTGATGTTTACGCAATAAAGATGGATGATCGCATCCTTCTCTCCAAAACTAACGTGGACTTCGACGATATTTACCAAGTCATAAAAGAACGTTCAGAACTGAAGGTTAAGGAGGATGTTATCGAAATTTGGGATGATTCAGAGGAAAAGATTCTCCATCTAATAATCCTTCCAGTTAAAAAACACTTTCCCATAGAGTATGCCAACTTTAGAGAAAAGGAGAATATAATGGAAAAAATATCGTTGATGACTTGGCAGATATCCTAGAAAGATCTATACAAATTCAGCGGAGGGGTTTTTCCTTTCTTCCCAAGATGAGCTCTTTGAGTGATACGCCATTAACTGTGACAACCTTCCAACGAATTCCGGGAATGTCACCCATAGCTCCGCCTTCTGAACCTCCAATCCCCTCAACAATTACTTCGTCATGCTCATCCACAACGTTTAAAGCACCGTCACCTGGTAGGAAAGCAGTTATGACTTTTCCGTTCTTGATGAGTTGAAGTCGAACGCATTTCCTTATTGCGCTATTTGGCTGTTTGCTCTCCCTCCCAACTTTTTCGAGGACTATTCCACGCGCCATAGGCGCGCCTTCTAGAGGATCGGACTTGACATCCAATTTTAACACTCGTCTTTTATAATCTATGCTACTCCACCGCATCTTCTTTCTTTTTTGGACCAGCTTTCTCGCCGCGAACATTCCCCTAGGAGATTTTTTCATCTTTTCCTCCTCTTCCAGCGACCTAATATCTGACCATAATCAACTATTTATTTTTTCGGGTTTTCGCTTTGCACCATAACATGCATTGCTTTACAAGTTTTTCTATGTTGACCGATTTGGAGGGATGTGAGAGATGGGAAAGTCTATACGATTGAGACATGGCTTATCTGGAAGTATCGTTTAGCCAAAAACCTAATCTTCTCAGCATTCTTTCCGTTTTTGCCTATGGCTATTCCCTTATCTTTCGGCTCGACTGAGACCACAGCGGCAATCTTACCATCAGGCCTCTCAGATATACGTATCTCTCTGACTCTAGCTGGCTTCAAGGCATTCTTTATGAATTGGGAAGGATCTTCAGAGTATTCAATTACTTCATGTTTCTTTCCAGTCATCTTTTCCAGAAGAGAGAGGTTTTTTCCCCTCTTACCAATAGCGATGCCTGCCTCCCCCTCTTTGATCACGAATATTATGCGGTTAAAGTCCTCATCGATTATGCAGTCTCTGACCATTGCACCTGTTACACTTTCGAAGAGGGCGATATGTTTCATCTCGGTATTGGTGAATTTTATCCCCTTAGCCACTGTTCTTCACCGCTATCTCCAAAATATCGGAGTCGCCCGGATCCCTTATTGCAAGCGTTGAGACAGCAAAGGGTTTGCCACACAACCTTCCAAGATCCAAACTTGTCTTAGGATAGATTACAAGCGGGATCCTTGAAAGTTTGCAGTAGTATTCCAAATTCTCTCTTATTTTTAAAGGGCAGTTCGAAGCGACTACGATAAGGCGGACTTTACCTGTCGCAGCGCTCTTTAAACTAGACTTCGCCCCGAAGAGGACTTTACCTGTCTTGACGGTTCTTACTAATGAACCATCTATGTCAGGCACTGCTTGTTTCCTCCTCCTTAGCCTCAAGTGAGGCTGCTGACATGTAAATGTCTACAAGCCCTGTGCCTATTGGTATGGCTTGTCCAACTATTACATTTTCGGTTACGCCTTTTAGAACGTCACTTTCTCCTTTAACTGCAGCATCAACAATATTTGGAATCGTAATCTCGAAGGATGCTCTGGCGAGAACGCTTGCTTTACCTCCGCTGACTCCATGTCTGCCAATCTGCTGGATGTTTCCAGTTGCGGACATTATATCTGCCACGAGCATTATGTGCCTCAAGTCAACATCAAGCCCCTGCTCTTCAAGGACACCAGATGCCTCTTCTATTAGAGCGTTCCTTGCCGCCTCTATCCCTAAAGTCTTCGATATCTCATGAACATTGTTAGTAGTTGTGCGGGTTGGGTCTACCCCTTCAATCTCAAGAACCTGAGATAGGTTTGACCCTTCCGTCCTTATGACCCATTTGCCTTCCTCCTCTGCAACTAAAATCCTCTTTATACCTGAAACGCCCTTAACGTAGCATGAAGAGACTTGCTCCAAAAGTTTCTTAGGAATCGTCTGTTTCTTCGGTTCAACAATTATAGTATTTTCTTTGATTTTTACTAAGTATTTTGGTAAGCTAAGCGCTTTGATAAGGTCTTCAAAAGTGACACCTCGTTCCTCCATCTTTTTCATGTCAACTTTCACGATTATGCCATTTGTCTCAACATCTATAAACAAACTTTCCGCAACATCTTGGACTGTCGTATAAAGTATGCGCCTAGCAATCTTCGTTGCTCCTTCCCTGCTCTTTGCATATTCCTTCTCCAGATGTATAGTCATCGTGGGGGTCGACGGTTCCCGCCTTGCGTCAACAATCTCGATGAGACGTGGCAGACCTAAAGTGACGTTTTGTTCTCTCACACCAGCATAATGGAAGGTTCTCAAGGTCATCTGGGTACCAGGCTCGCCTATCGATTGGGCAGCAACTATCCCAATCGCCTCACCAGGCTCAACCAGCGCCCGTCTATAATGCTCAACCGTTAATTTTACCGCTAGATCTACGCCTTCTTCTGGTAGTTTAGCCTTTGAAAGGTTCTCTCTTAACTCATTGATTAGAAGCGGAGTTATTTGATCTTTAACCTCTTCGAGCCTTCTCTCAATGTATTCCTGCGGCGCAGCTCGCTTCTTCTCCACCATAAGTTCAATTTGTTCTACAAGTCTAGCCACGTTTACAGCTTTTCCGTGGTCGCTCTTCGCAGGGTCTACCCCATCCTCACCATACCTAAATTGAATTATGTCTCCCATCGAGTTTCGGACGGTGTTATCATATTCGACACGTAGGTGCTCCATCGCATTTATCAATCTTCTTTGCATATATCCGCTCTGCTGTGTCCGAACTGCTGTGTCTACAAGCGCGTCTCGACCGACCATTGTGTGGAAAAAGAATTCTATGGGGTTCAGACCATCACGGAAAGAGGAGTAGACAAACCCCTTCGCCTTTGGAGATGCATCGCCCTTTTTGAAGTGAGGCAAGGCTCTGTCAACATATCCACGCTCGATCCTTTTTCCACGGACAGATTGTTGACCTAAACAGGCTGCCATCTGACCTATATTTATGATTGAGCCTCTAGCTCCGCTTCTAGTCATGATTATGCCTGAATTGTCCATTTTAAGGTCTGAATCAGCTATTTTTCCAGCCTTCTCAAACGCCTTGGAAAGATCATTCATCACATAGATTTCGAAAGAGTCTACGAGGCTCTGACCTGGAAGCCTTTCCAAAGTTCCTTCCCGAAGTGCCTTCGTGAAAGAGTCAACCTTCTTCTCCGCATACTTTATCATCTGCTGGATTCTTGCTTTAGCGTCCGAGGAAAGGTCTAAGTCATCATATGAGTAAGAGAAGCCTCGCATAGTGATGAAACAAGTTAGGAGACGGCTCATTCTGTTGAGGAAATCTCTACCTGCCTCAGTTCCATAGTCCTTAATAATTCTATGGAGGAGACTCTCAGATTTCTCAGCGCCTATCGCGTTCTTATCTATCACGCCCTTTATTAAAGTCCCATCCTTTATGATGACGTAAGCATCATGCGGACAGTTCTCACGGGAACACGCATTACAGTTCTGACAGATGCTCGCTTTCAATGTATAATTCAAGCCTTTTGGAAGGAATAGGCTGAAGATCTGTTTTCCCGTCCACATCGACTTCGGCTTCTCAACTGCGGGTTTCGGCAATTCGCCCCTATAACCCGCAACCCTCAAGAGTTGACAGACCTCCTTCTTTGTGAAGAGCGTTGTCTTCTTAGTAAGCAGATAAGATGCTGTAATGAAGTCTCTTATTGCGCCAATTATGGGACCGCCGAACCTTGGTGAGAGAATGTGGTCTTGCACCTGCATTAGTACACGGGCTTCTGTCTGTGACTCTTCGCTTTGTGGAACGTGAAGGTTCATCTCGTCGCCGTCAAAGTCAGCGTTGTATGGCGGGCAGACGCATAGGTTCAGGCGGAAGGTCTTGTATGGGAGAACCTTGACATAGTGAGCCATGATCGACATCCTGTGGAGGGAAGGTTGCCTATTAAAGATGACCACATCCCCATCTCGGATATGCCGCTCAACTATGTAACCTGGCTCCAAAGCCTCAGCAATCTTATCTCTATCTAAGACGAACTCCAATCGGACTCGTTTTCCATCCGGTCTTACAATGTAAAGGGCTCCCGGATATTTTTCTGGACCGTTCTTTACGAGTTCCCTCATCTCTTCAATGTTCCATTGTGTAATCCTTTCTGGAACGGAGAGCTTCATGGCTATTGCAAGCGGGACTCCTACCTCGTTCACGTTTAGGTTCGGGTCTGGACTTATCACTGTACGGGCTGAAAAGTCAACTCTTTTGCCTGAAAGGTTACTTCGGAACCTTCCCTCCTTCCCCTTCAACCTTTGCGATAATGTTTTAAGGGCTCTTCCAGAACGGTGTCTCGCAGGGGGGATCCCTGAAGACTCATTGTTGAAGTATGTTGTTACGTGATACTCTAGAAGTTCGGAGAGGTCTTGAATGATCAGTGTAGGTGCGCCGGCTTCAATATTTTCTTTAAGGCGCTCGTTAATCCTGATTATGTCAACCAATTTATGCGTAAGGTCATCTTCTGACCTTATTCCAGACTCCAAGGTAATGGACGGTCTCACGTAGACTGGAGGAACTGGGAGAACTTGGAGGATCATCCATTCTGGACGGGCGCTTTTCGGGTCGAATCCTAAAAGTTCAAGATCCTCGTCAGGTATTCTCTCAAACCTTTCACGGATCATGCTTGCTGTTAGACGCTGCGCGCCTTCTTCAAGATGCTCATAAAAAACCGTGGGCTTAACAAACTCTATCTTATGTTGTCTTGCAGCGCAGAAGGGGCACTCCTTAGTCTTTTTCGCTTTCTCAAGAATGGCGTTATAGAATTGGTCTGTAACAGACCCCATCAGCCTCTTAATCCGTTCAATATGCCTCTTAGCCCTCATTATTGTCTTTTCAGGTAGGAGGATACGTCCGCAATTCTTACAATACGCCTGCAGAATGTCATGTATTTTTTTAGTAAACTCGACGTGGATAATTGGAACAGCCAACTCAATATGCCCAAAATGGCCTGAGCATCTTGTGGCTGTATTGCCGCATGTTCTGCAGCGTTGTCCCGGTTCGAGGACGCCTAGCCTATTATCCATAAGGCCTGAGGGTATTACTGCCCCGTCTTCATCGTAAGTGTCGGCAGTCTGAATCTCTACAACGGATAGTTTGCGGATCTCTTGGGGTGAGATTATTCCGAAATGGATTTCATCTATCAATTTTTCGTAGGCTTCTTCCATCGACATTCTAGGCTCTCTCCCTCAACCTAAGCCTAGGCGAGATGCATAGGCTCATAAGCTCCTGCAAAAGAAGTTTGAAGGCGTAAGAGACTTGGACAGGTGAGACCTTAGCCTTGTCCTCACATATCTGGCAGACGTATGCCCGTTGCCTAATGTCGTAGTATGCTATGTAGCCGCAATTTTCGCAGACATAAATAATATGCTTATCTGACTCTTCAAGAAGTCTGTCTCGCAGAAGCATTGCGGCGCCATGCCCAATTAGGCAATCCCTCTCCATCTCGCCGAAACGTAATCCTCCGCCTCTGGCTCGTCCTTCAGTCGGTTGCCTAGTCAGCATTTGAACTTGCCCTCTTGCCCTCGCGTGGATTTTGTCAGAGACCATGTGGTGTAGCTTCTGGTAGTACACGACCCCTATGAAGATATCGGCGTCATACTTTTCTCCTGTTATACCATTGTAGAGGACTTCTCGACCGCTGTAGCTAAAACCGTTCTCAATCAGCATCTTCTTAAGTTCTTCTCCTTTCTTGTTAACGAAAGGCGTTCCATCAGCAGGTTCCCCTCTCAGAGCTGCAACTTTTCCAGCTATGGACTCGAGGAACTGTCCTATTGTCATTCTTGACGGGAAAGCATGCGGGTTTATGATCATGTCGGGAACTATCCCGTCGACGCTGAAGGGCATATCCTCTTGGGGAACAATCATCCCTATGACGCCCTTCTGACCGTGGCGGGAAGCAAATTTGTCGCCCAGTTCCGGCACACGTTCATCACGGACTCTGACCTTCACAAGTTTGCTTCCTTCATTCGTCTCCGTTATGAATACAGCGTCGACGATGCCGTTCTCCGACGGTCTCATATCGACTGAAGAATCCCTCATTGTTGGACCTTTTACCTCGAACTCTTTATATTCCTCCAAGAAACGTGGCGGACTGATTCTGCCTATAAGGACATCTCCACCTGAAACTTCAGCCTCTAAACTGACTATGCCATCCTCCTCTAAGAACCTGTAGTACTGTTCTCCGCGGTATCCACGTGTGCCAGGCTCTGGTATTAGGAGGCGGTCTCTAAGTCCGCCGAGGTACTGGCGGCATTCAGCATCATAAATCCTATAAAAAGTTGAACGGGCTAACCCCCTTTCTATTGATGCCTTGTTAAAGATCAGGGCGTCCTCCATGTTATACCCTTCAAACGAAAGGACAGCCACAATGCAGTTCTGTCCAGAGGGGCGAATATTATAGCCTATGGCATCCATAGGTTTTGTCTGTACAATAGGCATCTGCGGATAATGCAGTATATGCGACCGCGAATCCACTCTAAGCGAAAAATTAACTGCGTAGATGCCTAAAGCCTGTTTTGCCATTGCCGACTCATAAGAGTTACGTGGGGACTGGTTGTGCTCGGCATAGGGGATTATTGAAGCGCATGTCCCAAGAATCGAGTAAGGTGTTATCTCGAGATGTGTATGCTCCGGGGTCAGTTCGTCTACGCTTAGGGCGATCAACGCATTCTCTTCTTCTTCAGCATCAAGGTATTCGATGATCCCATTCTTAACTAGGTCTTCCCAGGACCACTCCCTCGTTCTTATCTTCTCGATATGTTCCTGTGTTAGTCTTTGAACTCCTCCATCGACTATTATTAATGGACGGAGCACTCGTCCCTCATCGCAGTTGATGTAGACCTCTTCATTCTGACCATAATCTTTAGAGAAGTAGGCAACATTAATTTCTGGAGAGATCTCGCCTCTTCTACGGTCCTCCCTTATCTCGTCGGTAAGCTCCTTTGGCGAGATGTGATACCCAATTGGGCATCCATTTAGAAAGACCTTCGCCCCAGACAACCTTAAGATCTCGCTGGCATCAACTGTAGGTATCACGCCCTTTCTGTAGAGATACTGCCTAACTTTTTCTTCTTCTAAGCCGACGGATATAGTGACAGAGAGGGCTAGATTCTTAACAAGCCCACAGTTAGCTCCTTCAGGTGTCTCATTTGGGCATAGCCTACCCCAATGTGTTGCATGTAAGTCTCTTGCTTCAAAGTTTGGTTGGCTTCGGCTTAGCGGAGACTGCAACCTTCTTAAGTGGCTATGCGTTGAGATCATATTTGTCCTGTCAAGTAGTTGGGTTATGCCGACTTTTCCTCTTCCCCAATTGCCAGTTGCTAGAGAGTGTTGGAGCTTATCAGAGATTATGCCTGGTCTGACCGCTATTGAGACACTTATCAAACGTTTTTTGAGTCCCATCCTTTCAAGTTGGTATTTAATGTCGCGGCAAAGGTTCCTGAAGGCAACCCTGAAAAGGTCTGCGAGTAAGGGTCCAGCGAGCTTCATCCTCTTATTCTTGAAGTGATCTTTGTCGTCAGGCTTTCTCCGCCCAAGCTTTAACTCTATAACTCTTGAAGCCATCTCGCCTAGGAAGTAGGCTTTGTCCCTCCTTTTGTCTTTTATTCTTCCGATGTGGGGCAGGAAGTTTCTGTCGAGGATGGCTTCACTCTTTTGGAGGCGGTAACTCTTCACCTGTCCATGTGCGACTCTGTTTCCAATGAAGAGTAAAGCATCCTCAACCGTGTCTGTTCCACTTGCCATCTCAAAGGAAGGCTCAAGCTCGCTCTGTATCGTCTTATCTAGTGAGACTGCCTCCGCAATCTCTTTGTCCGAGTCTAAACCGAGAGCCCTCATTAAAATTACAAACGGGATCTCAGACGGAACTCCTGGTACAGAGACATGGATGGAACCGTTCGCCCTCATACGCATTTCTATCCTTGCCTTGAAACCAACTGTTGTCGAGAAGACCTTCGCTTGATAGACAGGGTTTGCCCCTCTCATATCGATATCAACGAGAATCCTGTTGGGGGCTAAGTCTTCTATGGCTACAATCACACGTTCGGAACCGTTAATGATGAAGTAGCCCCCTGGATCTAAGGGATCCTCACCCTGCCTGATGAGTTCTTCTTTGGAGAGACCTGATAGGAGGCAGTTCTTCGATTTTAACATTGTTGGAAGGTCACCAATATAGACTAGCTCCTTCTCCATCTCCTTTCCATCTATTATCGGGGTCATCTCAACGGATAAGGGCATGGCATAGGTTAGGTTCCTCAGACGTGCCTCCATCGGGTAGATCTCATGCCTTGTTCCATCTACCTCCGTGATGTAAGGGCCGTAGATGATGTCATTCTCAATCTCTCGGACAATGTATACTTTTCCAAATTTTATTTTATAGGGGCCTTCAGGAACTTCAATCTCCAACTCGCCTATTTCATCTATGATTTCTTGAAGGCCTCCTTCTACTAATTCATTGTAAGAGTCTAGATGTTGCCTCGCCAAACCCTTCTCTTCAAAGAAGGCTTTCTGAACTAGAAACGCATCTTCAGGATTAATCAAACTGTGAATCTCCCCCTTCATGACCCGAGCCTTTTAGATGTTTCCATGGACAGTAGATCAGCATTATTCCTCCCAAAGACTGGCCATTACCCAGCTGGGAAGGTCTCAAGATCGTCTTGAGGCTGTTTGAAAGCTAATGAGTAAACGATAGACGGTCTTTATAAACGTTACCTTTCTAACTAAGAAGAATTTTCGAGTTAGAATTTTCTATGAAGATGTAATAGTTCTAAAGTCAAGAAAACACATAGAATATTTTTGAGGTTTCAACCTAGTATAATTCGAGCCTTGGTAGTATTGTCTGGCCTAAATTTGTAAGTATGGAGACATCTCCCGCAAACCCATTCTTTTTCTGTTTTAATGGTTTAAGGTGTTGCAAGATGATCTTCATTGAAAAAGTGGCAAAAACTATAGGTGTTATGGCATCCGTGAGGTTCACTGACACCTTTATAATCTGTTTTGTCTCTGTAACTTTTTTTACGTCTTAGTAGGGCGTGGACTATCAGAGCGCCGATGATAAGCCCCGTGGCCAGATAAGTATTTCTATTGTCTTTTATGGCTCGCATCACGTTAACGGTGAACACTGCTATAGATTTCTCAGCACTATTACCTGCTCTATCGGTGGCTACTAGCCTAATAGTGCGACCACCATCTCCTAAGGTGGTAGTAACCCGACTATATGATGTAGTTCCAGTAACATTAAAGACAGAGTTGTCTATGTAAAGAAACATCTCATCCAGATTGGCGTCTGAGACTGTAAATTGGATTGTCACAGTTCCAAAAAGCTCGGCTCCTGCAGATGAAAACTTTATCTTTAAACTATTTTTTTGACCGCGTCAATTATCTTTTCTTTGCTCGGTATTGCTGCCTCTTCTAGAACTGGACTCATGGGAATAGGCACATCTTCTCCGGCAACCCTTAATACTGGGGCGTCTAGATAGTCGAAGGCTTTCTCCATGATTAGAGCAGAGATCTCTGCTCCTACACCGCAAGTTCTGTAACCTTCGTATACTACGACCGCTCGATTTGTCTTTTTTATGGAATTGATTATGGTGTCCACATCAAGAGGCTTGAGGGTTCGTGGGTCGATAACTTCGGAGCTGATTCCTTTTTTTGCCAGCTCTTCAGCAGCTTCTAGGGCGAAATGGACCATTCTTGAATAGGCGATGATTGTGACATCTGTGCCTTCCCTTTTTATATCAGCTACCCCAAGTGGAACCGTGTATTCCACTTCAGGGACTTCTCCCTCCATGCCGTAGAGCATCTTATGCTCGATGAACATTACTGGGTTGTCATCTCTAATGCATGTTTTTAGCAGTCCTTTAGCGTCGAAAGGTGTCGAAGGCATCACAACTAAAATGCCTGGAACATGCATATACCAAGCTTCGAGGCTCTGCGAGTGATGTTCCGCTCTGCGCTCTCCAGCGCCTCCTTGAGTCCGGTATACAACAGGAACTGTGGATTTTCCACCGAACATGTACCTATTCTTTGCTGCCATGTTAACTATCTGGTCCATTGCAATAGTTGAGAAGTCAATATACATAATCTCGGCAACTGGGCGCATACCAGTCATCGCGGCTCCTGCAGCTGCACCTGCAATAGCGGCTTCGGAAATGGGTGTATCCCTCACACGTTCAAGTCCAAACTCTTCATGAAGCCCTTTTGTCACGGCGTAAGCTCCGCCATAAATCGCAATATCTTCACCCATTAGGAAGACACTTTTATCTCTTCGCATCTCTTCCCTTAAAGCTTCATTCAAAGCTTGGGCATACCTGATCCTCCGCATTTTTAGACCCATCTTCTTTGCTGTTGAAAGGTCCTTTATGGAGGAGGTTGGATCGGCATAAATGTCTGTGTAGAGTCCCTCATAAAGAGATTCTACAGGTGGATATGGACTGTTTAACGCGAATTTTTCCGCCTCTTCCACCTCTCTCGCTATCTCGTCTTCAAGTTTCTTGATCTCTTCAGGCGTTAGAACTTCCCACTCTACCAGTCTTTTTTCAAAGTTTATGATTGGATCCCTTTCTTTCCACCTCTTCTCTTCCTCTCTTGTTCTGTAAACCCGCGCGTCACTCCTGGAGTGGCCATAAAAACGGTAAGTCTTACATTCAACCAGTGTTGGACCTTCACCTCTTCTAGCCCTTTCCACAGCTCCGGTGACAACCCTCTTTACATCTAAAACATCCATCCCATCGGCGGTCACGCCCGGTATGTTGTAGCCCTTAGCCCTTTCAGCAATGTCATCGAATGGAAAAGCTCTACTAACCGCAACAGACATGCCGTACAAGTTATTTTCGCATATGTATACCACTGGGAGATCCCATATTGCCGCCATGTTGACTGATTCATGGAACGCTCCAGTGTTGGCAGCTCCATCCCCGAAGAAGCAGAGTACAACTTGGTCAGTTCCTCTAAGCTTTATAGATAGACCTGCACCTGTTGCAATGGGTATGTTCGATCCGACTATTCCTGTTGCCCCTAAGTTTCCGGCACTTACATCAGCGATGTGCATGGAACCGCCTCTGCCTTTGCAGTAACCTGTAGCTTTTCCGCAGAGTTCAGCGAGCATCAGCTTCAAGTCTCCGCCTTTAGCGATGCAGTGTCCATGCCCCCGATGGGTGCTGGTGATGTAATCGTCCTTTCTTATGGCTGCTATTGCACCTACTGCCACGGCTTCTTGACCGACATATAAGTGTGAGGCGCCTTTCACTATATCGCGGCTCAGGAGATCCATAACCTTCTCTTCGAAGTACCGTATCTCCAACATCTTTATCAGATAGTAAATAAGATCATCTTTTCCTTCCAAAGGCATCTTTCCTCACCTGGTTGCATGCGAATTTTCTTATGACTTAAAGATAGTCGACAAATTTATAAAGTCACCTTATGAACGGCTGAGCATAGTTGAATCTTCGCAATGTTTTAATGTTTGTCTATGAGGAGATCTCTTTGATCCATTCGTCAAGCTTCTTCCTAGCTTCTTCGTCGCCCATTTGCTTCTTAGGATGCTTCATGTAATAGGCGGAAGCATAAGTCAAGTCCCCTCCGACTCCTCTGTCAAGGGCGAGCTGGGCGCATCTTATCGCATCTACGGATACGCCGCCGGAGTTTGCCTTATCGTTTACTTCAAGCCTAACCTCCATGTTGAAGGGGATGTTCGCGAACATTCTGCCCTCGATCCTTATGAAGGCAAGTTTAGTATTCCCGAGAAACGGTATGAAATCGCTTGGACCAATGTAGATGTTTTCTTCAGGTATTTTCAAACTCTCTGGGATTAGGCTTTGGACTGCCTCCGTCTTTGATATCTTCTTACTCTTTAACCTTGACCTTTCAAGCATGTTCAAGAAGTCTGTGTTTCCGCCCACGTTGATCTGGTAGGTTCTGTCTATTACTGCTCCCCTGTCAACGCAGAGTTTTGCCAAGGTTCTATGCGTTATCGTTGAGCCTATGACGGCTTTTATGTCGTCTCCGACTATTGGGATATTCTTCTCTCTGAAGGCTCTTTCCCATTCTTCATCCGAAGCGATGAATACTGGGATGCAATTGACAAAGGCGCATCCTGTCTCTAAGGCAACCTCAGCCCAGAATTCAGTTGCTTTCTGGCTTCCTACAGGAAGGTAATTGACCAGTACCCTTGTTCCGCTATTCGCGATCTCCTCTAATATTTCTTTCCTGATCTCTTCCGTCTTTCTCGTTTGTTTGACTGTTTTGATCATGCTTGCGACGTATACGCCGACGCCGTCCAGGATTGGACCTTCCTTAACTATGGTGTCACCGCAACAGGAGACGGAGTCAACCCATCTGACATAGTTTGGGTCGGCGTAGATTGCTTCCTTTAGGGGCTTGCCAACCTTATTTTCTCCGACATCGAATGCGCTGACAAACTCTATGTCTTCCACTCCGTAGGGTCCAATCTTGTCATGCATTAAACCTATCCTATCATTCTTGTTTCTTCTGTAATGCTCGATTCCTTGGACAAGTCCTGCGAAACAGTTTCCTACTCCAATTACGCCAACTTTTATCTTTGCCATAGTTGTTTTATTGTATCGTAAAATATTTAACTTTTGCTCATACCTGAAACTCCAAAAATTGGGATTAGGAACGCCATCCACTTAACAAAACCACAGAAAATAGATTAGAAAGGGCTTAAGCGCTAACTTATACGTTATTATTCAAACCAACATTTTACTACATAGTTGCCTATATTTTAATCTCTATGTTTCGATAGCAGTGAAGAAGCAACTTTTTTAAGTGAGATTACTTTAAGTTATCTGCATTCTTCTCAGGAGAGTTTATTGGTGGGCGGGGTGAGTCGCAGCTCAGTTCCAGCATTGATTTTGGCTGCTGGAAGGGGGAGTAGGCTTAGAGAGCATACAGAATCTAAGCCTCTTCTTAATGTTGCAGGCATGCCTTTGATTGGAAGGGTTCTTAATGGCCTTAAGGAGGCAGGGGTGCAAAAGGTTTGGATAGCCGTTGGGTATAAAGGAGATCTAATTGGAGAGAAGATTGGCGATAATTATACAGGGCTCGAAATTCGTTACATAAACGTTGAAAACTGGAAAAAAGGCAACCTATACTCCCTTCTAGCTGCAGAAGGAATTTTCCAACAGAATTTTTTACTATGCATGAGCGATCATATCTTCGATCCGGAGATTCCAAGGAAACTAATCGATAGCAAATTTGGCAGCGCCGTTATTTTAGCCATAGAGAAAGTACCGGAGGATCATACCAAAGTCCTAGAAAAGAACGGCACAATCATTGACATAGGTAAAAAATTCAATCAATCAAACGTTGCAATCGATATCGGACTTTTCTTATGTTCACCAAGAGTCTTCGAGTATGCTAAGCGAGCAGCTGATATGGGGCTGTCGGAGCTCGCTGATTGTATTCGAATTGCAGGTCAAAACGGAGATGCCCAAGTTGTTGATGTAACTGGACACTTTTGGGTGGATGTGGATACGAAAGAGGATCTTCGCCGTGCGAAAAGGTTGATTGTTGAGAATTCACAAAAGAAGCGCGGGGCTTCAGATTTTGTCGCCCATTACTTTAATCGGCCGATAGAGAATGCTATTCTCTATTACATATCAGACTGGAAGTTTATAACTCCCAATAGATTGACTATTGCCACGAACATTCTCGCTTGGTTTGTAACATATCTCTTCTTTTCTGGCTATTTAGGGCTTGGGTCTCTCTTGACATTTGCAGTGGGTGTTATGGACGGTTTGGATGGAAAGTTAGCGCGCATACATAACTGCTCAACAAAACTTGGGCTTATGGAACATCCATTTGACATGTTATACGAATTTTCGTGGCTGATAGCCCTTGCACTCTTCTTAAGCCTGAATGAAGGCTTGCTCCCCCTTATATTCTCATCCTTCTCTATTATGTTCATCGCATTCTACAGATTTTGCTATGACCAATTTGGCCGGGCAACGGGCATTAGCTTAGATGTTTATGGACAGTTTGAACGTTCTTTCAGGAGAATCGCTGGCAGAAGGAACATCTATAACGTCTATATCTTGGTAGGTGTCCTCTTAGGAGCACCACTTTATTCATTGTTAGCAATAATGTTTCACTCAGCGTTAACTGCTACAGTATACGCCTATAGAGCTTCCGCGCATTTATATGCCATTGATAAAGTCAACTTCCTAAAATAAGAATCGATCGAACATCTTCAGTAGAATCTTTCAAGCGCGAAATGAATTATATTCTTTACGAATTCCTGGTATGAGATACCAGATGCTTTCAAAGCCATCGCGAAAAAAGCGTCTGGAGAGATGTCCGGGTTTGGGTTAACCTCTAGGACTATTGGTGAGCCTTCTTTCAACCGTATGTCGACTGTAGCGTAATCGCGGCAGCGAAGAGCCTTGTAGGCTTTAAGAGCGACTTCTTTAAGCTTAGCCTTTACAGAAGGATTCAGGTTGGCTGGGCAAATTGGCGTAGTCTTTTGGTATCCATCGCTGTCCTTAATCCATTTCGCTGAGTAATCGAAAATCTTCGGTTCATCTTGGAAATCAAATATTATTTCAGAGATTGGTAAAACTTTTGGGTCGTCATTGCCTAGTATGGCTATGTTCAGTTCTCTTCCAGTTATGTACTCCTCAACCAGAGCAGGCTGCCCATAGCGCTTGTTAACGTATTCTACCTGGGCTCTCAACTCATCCTCGTTTCTCACGTAACTCTTCCTTGAGATTCCGAGGCTCGCATCCTCCCTAAGCGGCTTTACGAATAATGGAAAGTCAATTTGTTGCCTCCATTCCCTGAAACTGTTTATGATACAATAATCAGGTACGGGTACGCCATATTCCTTTAGAACACTTTTGGTGAGACCCTTATCCTTGCAGAGACCCAATGTTAACGGGGTCGAACCAGTGTAAGGTATATTTAGAAGCTCAAGCATCGCTGGCAAATGCATCTCATGGTCGCTATCTCCAAACGCTCCCTCACAGAGGTTCACAACGACATCCGGCTTGTAAGCTGTTAGTGCCTCGATGAATTCTAACATATCCTTTAACGGGAAAATCTGATGGTTTAAACTTAGCATTTCGAGAGATTGTTTGACAGCGCATACCTCTTCTTCAACGCTAGCTTCAGCCACATAATCGATAATCTCCCCCTTGAAAGGCTTTGTGGGCTGATTAAAAACGATTGCAACCCTAATATCTGAGGATAAGGGGAATTTCCAGGCTTTTTTCATCATCTTTTGGAATTATATTTCTTTTTCAGATTTTGGGCATTAATCTCCACAAAATAGACTGAGATACCATCATATTAATTTTTCTTTCTTACTTAGATGATTTTTCTTTTTTCATGATAGTCTTTAAGAGTGGTGTATAGCGGCAAGATGGAAAGGAAAAGTTAAACTTTATATTTCCGTGAAATAGTAAAGATGCGTGGTAAAAGAGCCTATCAAGAGACTTGAAGAAAAAATACTTAAAGAGAACTTATGGCTTTTCCTTTTTAAGATTCTCCGTGAAGAGGACAAATATGTTTACGAATTGAGAAAGGCTGTCAACAATGAATTCGGTTTCTGGGCTGGAAAGGTCACAGGATACAAAGTTCTATACCTACTCGAAAAAGATGGCTACGTTAGGTCCTACGTGAAGGGGCGGAAAAAGTATTATGAGCTCACGGAAAAAGGATCAGAGCAGTTGAGAAAGGCTAAGGATTTTCTGGAAAAAGTCTGCAGATCGCTGTGAAAAGAGTAAGCGTCTAGACCGAGGCCCAAATGTTTGACGCAATATTTTTAACTCTGCACAGTTTTTGGTTCTTATGGTGGGACCTTGACTTCTAAGGGTGAATATGGCGGTCGCCTCTCAGGCAAAGTTGCAATAGTAGTTGGGGGCTCAAGCGGGATAGGCGAAGGCATCGTAAGAGACTTTGCAAAGGAAGGCGCGCGTGTAACGATAGTCTGCAGTAAATCATTGGATAAAGCTCAAAGAATTGCGGATGAACTTAACAGTAAGTATGGATCTGGAACCGCGATAGCAGTGCAGGCTGATGTGACCGATGAAGAAGCGGTAGAGAGGATGGTTAAGAAGACTGTTGAAGTTTTCGGTAAAGTTGACATACTTGTTTACAGTGCCGGTGTCGTAAGAGCTGGAAGTGTGAAAGACTTCAGCCTAGATGACTTCGAGTTTGTGACCAAGGTGAACTACACAGGATACTTTATCTGCGTTAAACATGTCTCAAGGGTTATGGCTGAACAGCATAGACGTGACCCCTCACTCATCATGGACATCATCCAGATAAATTCAAAGTCTGGTCTTCAGGGAAGCCTATACAATTTCGCCTATGCAGGAAGCAAGTTTGGCGGAATAGGCTTAACTCAAAGTTTCGCCCTTGAACTTTGGCAAGATGGAATCAAAGTTAACGCCATCTGTCCCGGAAATGTCTTCGATAGTCCTTTGTGGAGCGACCCGGAGAAGGGACTATTTGTAGAGTATCTTAAAGCAGGGAAGGTTCCAGGAGCCAAAACGGTTGATGACGTTAGACGATATTATGAATCAAAAATACTGATGGGAAGAGGATGCACAATAGAGGATATCTTGACAGCTGTCTACTACGTGATAGAACAGAAGTATGAAACGGGGCAAGCCATCATCGTAGCAGGCGGACAGATAATGAGATAAGTCTAGGACGCTTGTCCCAATACTAAGCAGATGAGAAAACAGATAAATTCCAAATGCTACAAAGAATAGAGTAGGTGAAAAGTGTGGTTCTCTCCATCAAATGGTTGGGGCACGCAAGTTTCCAGATAACAGTTGACGGAAAAAACATTTACATAGACCCATATGAAGGAGTATACACAGACAAGGCGGATATCGTCTTAGTGACGCATTCGCATTTTGACCACTGCGACCCCTCAAAGATTGAGAAGGTGCGAAAGGAGGAAACAGTAGTCATCGCACCAGCCGACTGCGCTTCGAAGATTAAAGGAAAGATTAGAACTCTTAAGCCTGGAGAAAAGACTGCGGTGGGGGAGATAATAATCGAGGCAGTGCAAGCCTACAACTATAAACGTTTCAGATCTCCAGGAAATCCATTCCACCCGAAAGGATTAGGAGTCGGATACCTCATAAAAGTCGAAGGCAAGACAATTTACCACGCAGGAGACACGGACTTCATCCCAGAGATGAAGGAGTTAAAGAACATTGATCTGGCCCTCCTCCCGACTGGGGGAACATACACAATGGACAATCCAGAAGCAGCGGAGGCATCTTTGGCGATTAACCCGAAGATTGTAATCCCGATGCACCGTTGGGACACTAACCCTGAAGGCTTCAAGAAGAAGGTTGAGAGCACATCAAAAATTCAGGTTGTCACACTCAAGCCGGGAGAAAAATACGAGATTTAACATAGACTAGGATCCAAACGGTTAGAGAAGCAAAAGAAGACCTTAGCCCTTAACCCAGATTCTTTATCCGAACAAGGTAAAATTTTGGCGGGCCCGGCGGGAATTGAACCCACGACCCCCGGGTTAAAAGCCCGGTGCTCTATCCTTGCTGAGCTACGGGCCCGATTTTTCCTATCCGAACATTTTTTATATATTTCTTCCTCTCTTGTTTTCTTGATGGACCTTGGAGAGGTTTAGTTACAGGCATGCACTTTCTAAAAGAGCTTTGAGGCTATATGAAGATTACGCAAAGGTAAGGGCTTGGTTTGATGAACTGAAGGTTTTGAGAAGTGGGAGAACTGCTCACGACTATATGGATATGCTTGCCGGTTTTGTTGAAAGCTCTGGAAAATCTCCTAAAGATTTGGTCAGGCTTTCCTCCGGCGAGGCTTATGAAGTTTTGAGGAAATGGGCTTTATCTGAACTTCGTAAAGGTTCCTATAGTACGGGAAGACTTTATGTTTTGTGGAACGCTGTCAAAAACTTCCTCAAATTTCACGGAATTGAGGTAAAGAATAAACCGCCCTTCAAGAAGACTGTAAAATACTTAGACAAAATTCCAACGAAGGAAGAGTTGAGGCAAATACTAAATGCAGCTTCAAGCCTTTCAACCAAAATTGCTATTGAACTAATGTGTTATGGAGGATTAAGACCAGAGGACATATGCGATTTAACCTATTCAAGCATAAAAAGCGATTTTGAAAAGGGAGTAAG
>CAYSEL010000047.1:0-3686 GCA_964430035.1 uncultured Candidatus Bathyarchaeia archaeon | reverse complement strand
GAATAATGGAGCGCAGAACCAACATGCCCCTAGCCCCTCTGAATGGGCAGCCAACAACATATTCTGCAAAGCAGCTCCCAAACTCTGAATAGCCATTGTATGCTCATTTTGCCGCCTTTTTTCATCTGGATATTTGTCCATATCCTCCATCGTGATACATGCAACAATCACAACTGGCGCCTCAGTGAAGCGGTTTATTGAATCTTCTACGAGAGATCTTCGAACATCAGCCGAGACACCATCTTCTGCCAAGACCCTGTCCCACTCGTAAGCCATAGCTTCAGCTAATCTCTTTTTCACGTTTTTCTCTGTTAAGACTATGAACCTCCAAGGTTGTGCGTTATGAGCTGAGGGAGCCCACCTTGCCGCCTCAAAAATATTTTCTAGAACATCTTTACTGACCTCTTTCTGAATGTATGTCCTTACACTTCGTCGAGATCTCATCAACTTCATAAATTCTGAAGACATTGTTCAAAACCTCTCTCTTTCATAATGTCTTATAGAAGATTTATTATGATCCTTCAGAAAAAACTTAGGAATTTTTCGCTTACCACTTATACCTAAGCTTTATTTTCTGTCCTTTGATTCGCGTTTTGATTGCCGAAAAAGTTTGCCACGAAGCTGTTGAAGCCAGTATTTCCGACGAGTGCAGCCATAAAGAAACTTATAAAAATGATTTCAGCCCACGCTTTTGGAAGAACAAAAACAAGAAGAAAAGAAAGAAGGCTCGCTACGTCTCCGCCGATGAAAACGGGCAAAAGCGCAACAAAGACGACAACGGTGAAAATGCATTCAGGAATATATGAAACGAGTGTTAGCGGAATCATAACAAGAGATTTTCTGCTTTGTTTCACTCTAAAGACTTTGCTTAAGAAACCTACACTGAAACCTGATAATGACTTCCCGATAGGTAACATTATTGGACCAAGCCATCCACAAGCCCCCAAAGGACCGTAATAAATGCCCGGCAAAATGCCTCCTATAAGCCCGGTCAAGAACCCAATTAAAGGGCCTCCATAAACGCTTGCCACAAATATGAATATATGTGAAAAATCTAATGAGGCTCCAGGAGCAATTGGTCCCAGATAAAATGATATAAGGAAAAGAATGTTGGCAAGCGAGCCCAACAAAGCTATAAAGGTTATTTCTTTTACATTCATGCCGGTGCCTCAACTAGGTCCTTTGATTTAAGAGAGTGATCTATTTAAGAGTTGCTACTCAAAAATGAGTAAACGTCTATCACGATCAATGTCGCTAAAAGATTTCTTGAAAAAGTTACACGACCTTTAATAGACCCTTAACCAATTCTATTTAAGGAAAGGGGTGAAATTTCATACTTACTACTTCAGTCTTTGAAGGCACTTTGACCCTCAGAGATGCCTAGAGAGTCGGTGAGACTTAGTTTCCGCCCCTTTCCATTCTTTTTGTTCTCTGAATTTAATAGTGAAGTCGCTGCTTAGACTCCTATATTCTGAGTTAATTGGAGCGCTTCTAAAGATATCTCAAAGAATTTTTGTAATGGTATGCCCAGTTCTTCACATCGCATTATTCTTTTCCTGTCAGCTCCTCGTGCAAAGTCCTTATCTTTAAACTTCTTATTAACAGTGTCCGCCTTAACGTCCTTGATCTTTCTCGACGGCATAACTAGGGCGCATGCTATCAAGAGCCCGGATACAGCGTCAGAGGCGATCAGTCCCTTTTCCAGGGCGGATTCAGGCATAACGCCGCTATATTCATAATTATGTGCCTTTATAGCTTTCACAACTTCTTTTGGAACCTTATCTTTAAGGATCTCTTGGGCCATGAGTCCGTGCCTCTCGAAATTGTTAACCGTCTCCTCATAATCAATATCATGCAGAAGCCCGGTTAATTCCCAAAGATCCTCGTCTTCCCCTAAAAATCTGGCCGAAGCTTTCATTATAGCTCCAACGGCAAGCATATGTCGGACAATGTTTTGGTTTTTGACCCTTGCATTTATCAATTCGACGGCTTCTTCTCGTCTCAAGTTAGACCAACCTACTTAGACTTTAAACCTAACATCAGGTTAGCTAAAATGTTTGTTTTGTCAGCTACTTAAATTGAATCGTCGAAAGCGCAAGAATTATTTTTTTCTATGCACTATTTCACGTATTTGTAGTATCTGTAGCCGTAGTCTGTGTCGTTTTGACCGAGATTTTCTAGTGCAAACTCTTCTTTCGGCGGTATGATGCTCTCGTTGAATTTCCGTCTTCCTTCATGCAAATCTTCGTAGAAGCCCATTGATATTTTTTGTCTCTGGCTTAACTGCTGCATCAACCCTATCTTCTGAGCCACTTCTTTATAATGTGGCTGAATTTTGAAGCTGCAGACAATCGCACTGCTTCCACTTCCATAAGAGCCTACACCAAATCTTTTACCTGCAAGATTATCTTTTCTCATCTCAAAGTGGCTTGCGACACCCAACCAAACCGAAGCGGTGTAAGAGTTTCCGATCTGGCTTAATGCAATCAAGGAGTCTGCAACCTTCTCTCTGTATTCGTTGAGAAACTCTTCTGTCGCAGAAAATCGCCTTCTAAATTCCTTATGAGCATCGGAAATATAGTACTCAACATCTGTCATGTTCTCTCTGCCTGGTTCCGGTCCGATTTTCTCGATAATGTTCTTCCATATCGGAGTGCTTCGCCAGTCATGTATTAGGAACGTCGCAAAGGCATACTGAACCATCTTCGGAAATGGAGAATGAAAGGAGACCAAATCTATCTTGTCCATAACCGGATTTGAGAATGAGGTAAGCACACCTTTCTCCGCCATGTTCCTTTTGTACGCATCTGCAGCAATCCTCATGTCCCGTAAGTAACACCCCACAGAATATTGTCCATTAACCACGGCTGTTGTACGTTCAATAGGTCTAAAAAAGTCCTTATCATCAACAGTTCCAAAGCCCGTAAATTCCGGTTCATAAACCATCAAACGTGGATTTTCTTTGAGGAGTAATGCCACTGCAGCTGCTCCTTGAGTAGGCTCGCCTGAAGAGTTCAATTCATACTTTGCAATGTCAGTAGCAACGACAATTGAACACTTTGCCTTATTCCATCCAGAGGCAATGTAGGCGAGACGGTCAATCATAGCGTAGGTCGCGCCGACACAAGCAAACTTCGTCTCAGGCGCGCCCACATGATCAAAACTTCCCTTACCATATATCTGTTCAAGCATACCTTGGACATAACAGGATATTGGCTTGGCAGCATCTGGACCTGTCTCAGTGGCTACATGTATAAAGTCTACGTCCTTCGGCTGTAGGTCGTTTTTTTCCATAAGCCTCAATGTAGCCATTGCTGCCATAGTCGCCGCATCTTCATGTGCATCAGGAATCGCCAATTTTTCTATGCCAAGACCTTTAGTGATCTTGTTGGGATCGATACCTCGAGCCTTTGCTAGATCCTCTGCATCCACGTATATTTTTGGAACATAGGTGGCGAGGTCGTCAATCCCAACTTTTTTCTCCATTTTTTCACCTTTTGTTGGCGAAAAGCACTCTAACTGTTACGTAGTTCCCCGTTTATAATTCTTTCTAGAAAAACCCGGAAAATGTTCCAACCATCACAATAGGGTATTGATGGTTAGGGTACCGTCTCCTATTCGTTTTTAGTGACGATATCGCGAAAATTCTGCTTAAACTGTTTCAGGTAGATGGCCCAAAATATGCC
>CAYSEL010000046.1:0-25364 GCA_964430035.1 uncultured Candidatus Bathyarchaeia archaeon | reverse complement strand
TTCTTATTGTTTTTTAAGATGGCCAACGCCTGTGCAATTAGATCGGAAGCCCTGCTATCGGAGATTCCAAGAATTTTTGCAATTTCTTCTGGTTTGGATTTTGCAAGATCCCTAATGTCATTTATGCCTGCCTCTCTAAGTTTTGTTGAGAATTTTGGTCCTATGCCTTTCGCTCTGGTGCCCGGTGAGACCTTTGGAGTTACTCCTTCACGTTTTTCTTCTAGAAAGAGGCGTGCTCTCTCAAGGACTGGTTCTTCCTCTAACTTTCTCACTCTACTTTTTTCGAGAAAGGTTAAATAGAAAAACTGGAAGAGTAACGCCGTCATGAAACCCATTGCCCCATTGATTATTATGATTCCTTCTATCTTCATAGTTCCATAAGATGTGAAAAGAAGATTTTGTAATGAGTCTTTAATGCCAGAGATGTTTCCGAGGACGTTTTCATACATTCTTATAGTCTGGTAAGACCAAAAAAGCTTCAAGACACAAAATTCTAAGAAGAAAGCGGATACAAAGTAGAAAAGCGAAAATAAGACCCGTGCGTGGGTTGAACCGTAATCCTTCAAGGCTCTTATTGTGAAGATTATTCCGATGAAGGGTATTATCGTCATGATTGCCCACGTAGTCTGCCTACGCAGTTCCCACTCGATAAGCTCCTCAACATATGATCTTTCGACATTCATCTGGAAATTAAAAATGTTCATCTGGGTTAATGACAAGATCACATGCATAAAAGCCGAGAAAGCCAACCATATAGCCACAAAAGCAATGCATAAGACTAGTCCCGAGTTATTCTCTTTATTCAAAGTCACACCAATATTAGAGTTACAGGAAGTGCTTTTATAATTTTCTAAGCCTTTTTACGTTTGAATGGATTCCAACAGAACTCTAGTTTTCCTTTGCCATTTAATTTTTTATGAGTAGATTTTAAGTCCTAACCATTCGTTCATAATTCTAATATCAAAACTAGGCAACTTTTCATACACTAGTAATAGCAAACAGAAATAGGTGTTATATGCGCAATGGGAATATTCAAAAAGCACAAAGAAGAAGAAAAAGAAAAGGCTGTAGAGATTCATAAAGAGAATAGGTTTGACGTTGCTCAGTATCTGGAGAGCCCAGAAGATAGAAAAATTGTGGAAAAAAGCGGGCGCCAAAAAGAAGGGCAGTTAAAAGGCTCAATAAACGAAACAAAAGAAATGCCATTGCCCAAAATTTTGCAGAAGGCTTCAGACATAGGCGTATCCAATAAGAGGAGAGAAATGGCAGAGAAGAAAGAAGAAGAACCAGAGGAAGAGGACATTCTAGACATTCTAAAGCATTTAAGAGATGAACTAAAAGAGTTTGAAAGGATAAGAGAAGCGATCCGTACGAAAGTCGAGTCAACCTCAAAACTAATTCCAAAACTTACCGAAAGAAAAGAACTCTTAGAAAAAGACGTAAAGGAACATATGGAGAGATTGGCAGAGATTTCTAATATCATTCCGAAACTAGAACAAAAGAGGCAATCTCTTGTAGAAGAGATAGAAAGAAAAAAGAGGGAGATAGAACTACTAGAGAAAGAGATAAACGAGAATCAAGATAAAGTTTCAGAGATTACCAGCCTTATACCGAGACTTGACCAGAACATGAAGAACATCCAGCAGATTGTGGATGAAAAACATAAAGAGATTGAGAAGATTGAGGAGCAGATCTCGCAGATAGTGAGCATACAGAAATATGGGCTTGACTTAGTTAGCACGTTAGTATACGCTGATAAGAAAAATAAACAATAACGCCTGATGGAACCTGATCCTTTCCGATAACCCATTAAGTTCAAGAATTGTTTTCTTTAATCTTTAGGTAACAGTTGTTTCTCTCGATTCGAAGATCTTATCTTCAACCTTATCCCTATCGAACTTTTACCAATCATTTATGATTGAAGGATGTCTTGAGCTGCTTGCAGGAGAGATTTTAGGTGATCTTCTGAATCGACTTGTCTGCTTTTAATATATGTTTTTGGTTCTTGTCTTTCGATTCTAGACAATTTATCAGCTGCCTTATTTAATCTCTCTATGAGATTGTAAAGGTTCTTCTCATATTCCGTAAGAACAGTAGTTAAAGAGTCGAGGTAAGAGTACCTATCCGATCTTTCTTCTTTCGCGCCCAACATGCTCAACCTCCTTAAGAAGAAAGGCGTCTTTTAATCTTTTAAAGTTGTGAAGAAAGATTACAGAGTTATAATTAATATTTTGCGAAAGGAATTATTGCAAAGTTTTCGAACTAGTCATCTTTATAAGTAGGAAATACATGAAATATCACACTGCTTCTTCCCAAAATGGAAAAAAGGCATCCCAATCCTCTTAAGAGGGAAAAAAATGCTCATAGACCCTTATGGAAGACCCATTCAGAGCATTCGTGTTTCATTAACTCGTAGGTGCAACTTTCGATGCTTCTATTGCCATCGTGAAGGTGAACCTCACCAGAGAGGCGCAGAGATGACACCAGAAGAAATCCAAAAAATCATCAGCATCGCAGCATCTTTCGGTGTTAAAAGGGTTAAATTGACAGGCGGTGAACCACTGCTGAGGAACGACATTTTAGACGTGATCTACAGAATTAGGAGCGTACATGGGATAAAGGACATATCGATGACCACAAACGGAACCCTCTTAGCAGAGTACGCGAAAAAATTGAAAGAGGCTGGTTTAGACAGAGTTAACGTTAGCTTGGATAGTTTAAACCCGGAAAAATTTCGGCAGATCACGTGCAGCGACGCCCTCGATTCAGTCATTTCCGGAATTAAAGAAGCTGTGAAGGCAAGTCTATGCCCAGTCAAAGTCAACATGGTTTTATTAAAGGACTTAAATGAATACGAAGTGACGGAAATGATTGACTTCACCAAAAAAAACGGTTTAATTCTTCAGATCATTGAGCTAGAGTCAAGTAACGAGGATGAAATATTCCAGAAATACCATGTCAGCCTCAAAAGGATTGAAGAATGCCTCAAAAGTAAGGCTGATAAAGTGTCTGTTCGGCGGATGCATCACCGCAGAAAGTATTATCTCCATGGCGGCGGGGAAGTTGAGATTGTAAAACCAATGCATAACAGAGAATTCTGCAAGTACTGCAACAGGATACGCATCACTTCCGACGGGAAGCTTAAACCATGCCTCTTCCGAAATGACAACCTTATAGATCTGCTCAGTCCGATGAGAAGAGGAGCCTCGGAGGAATTTCTGAGAAGTCTTTTCCTTGAAGCGGTGAAAATGAGGAAACCTTACTTTTGATAGCATCTAAAAGAGGAAAATTATGATCTTCTTACAACCTTGGAGGAATAACGAAACCGAAAGGACCACCCTGCAACTTGCCAATCACGAGATAACTCTGAAAAAATTGTTTAGCTGACTTTATTGAGCCTCTTCCGCCGGCTGCTCTGATGATTGAACTTCGCTTTCTGCACATTCGATAACTGAGTTTTTCTGTAATGGCTCTTGGCTTAAGACTTGGGGTTCAGTTAACTCTTGTACAGCTGATTCCTCATCTTTAGCCTTTTCGTATTCACAAGCTTCAGATGATTCCTCAACCATAGAGAATTCAGTTACTGTTTCAGGCAATTCTTCCTTCTTCGATGCTGATATTTCGGTGGGTTTTGAAACGATCTTCTGTGAGTAATCCCTTATCTCTTGAAGCTCTTGTTTAGTAGCTTCTAGACCGAGCAAAATTGCATTATTCTGTTTCTCATAGGTTTCATCGTTTAGGTCCCCAGCTGCATGGTGTATCTCCAAACTGGCGAGGAACAACTCTAAGGTGCTTATTTGCTTTTCAAGTTCTTGAGTTCTTAAAGTCATCCTATCCATAAGCATCTTTAAATTGTCCTCTATCTGGCTTATTGTCTCCTCCATTTCAGAACTCAACTGATTATAGGTTGCTTCAGAAATCTTTCTATCTTTGAAGAGATTATCTAAAGCTTGCTTCTTCTTTTTCGCTAAGTCCAGCTCTTTCGTTACCAATTCAAAAGAGTATTTCCATAAACTCAAATTTCAACACCTTGAAAGAAATTGTTCATGCTAAAGATAACTTTTGCCATCACGCACATATATTTCATTATATTAATTCATTCACTCAAATTTTTTGCCCATTCTTAGGACAAGTTAAAGGATCCATATATCAATTTTATTGATCAAATTCTAATTAAATGGAAAATTTATATCCGTCTATAATATAAATATATTTTTCAGATAAAAATGTTAGAAAACATATGTAATAAAAGATGGAAGATCATGACGCAACTACGACAAAGAATTTTAAGAAATTTCTTAGACATATTGATCCTCTCTGAATTAAAAAGCACCCCCATGAGTGGCTATGACGCGTTAATCTCGATATTTTCCAAATTCAACTTTCTCCCAAGCTCAGGCTCTGTTTACTCATTGCTATATATGCTTGAAAGGGAAGGATTTATACAAGGACGATGGAGTGGGAGAAAGAGGGTTATTCGCTCACCCCTAAAGGCGAAGAAGTGACTGATATCATAACGACATTTTGTGCGAAGATTGAGAAATTAATAACAGACATTTACTTGAATGAGCCTCCACATTAGCTCCAACTTTTGTTAATACTTAAAAGCATATGCTGTTTTAGCATCAATTATATAAGTATCCTTTTGCCATTAATAAGAGAGCTTAAGAGGTGCAACTCTTAATGGGAGAAAGCGTCCCGGCGGTAAAGGTTGTCGACATTCATAAAATCTACTATCTCAAAGGCGAAGAAGTTCACGCCCTTCGCGGAATAAACCTAGAGGTCCCACATGGTGAATACCTTTCAGTTATGGGTCCTTCTGGTTCTGGAAAGACAACCCTCTTCAACATGATTGGGGGAATCGACAGACCTACTAAAGGTGATATATATATTGACGGGGTAGACCTTTCCAAGATTCCCTCTCGCGCGATGGCTTGGTTGAGGTGCCGGAAGATCGGTTACATTTTTCAGACTTTCAACCTTATCCCCGTACTCACAGCCATGGAAAATGTTGCCCTGCCAATGATCTTTTTAGGAGTAAATAAAGAAGAAAGACAGAAGAAGGCGGTAGAACTTTTGAATGTTGTCGGTTTAGGTGACAGAGTTGATCATAGACCGACCGAGTTGAGTGGCGGTCAGCAGCAGCGTGTCGCTATTGCTAGGGCGTTAGCCAATAACCCTGCGATTATACTTGCTGATGAACCGACTGGAAACCTTGATCTTAACACGGGCTTCGCCATAGTTCAGCTTCTATACCGTTTGAAGGCTGAGCGTGGTACAACTATTATCTGCGCCACCCATGATCTAAAAATGATTGATATTAGTGACAGGGTTGTATTCCTAAGGGATGGAACAGTGGAGAACATTGAACAGCGGCGAGGACTCGTCTTAACGGCTGAAGAGTTTGAAAAGCCGGGAAGGTGATTTGAATGCCGTCAAGTTCTGAAAGTATTCAATGTCCATGTGGAAGGATTATTGAAGATCCCGAAGAGTATAAGGTGTTATATTTAAAACATGAAATGAAGGAGATTGACATCCTCTGCCCTAACGATTCTTGTTACCTCAGGGAACTGGGATACATAAAATTCGATGTGGAAGAGGGCAAAGCGAAATTTAAGGAAGCTTCATTCTATCCCCCATTCGTTACATGGAACGCTGGTCGCCTAGGATTCGAAAATGCTGAAAAGATACTAAAGTCTCATCTGAAAAAGATTGCAAAGAAAGTTGATTGGGAAAGACTTGGAAAGCAGAAGTGAGAAAGAGTTAAGATAGGAACTTAACCATACCTAACCAAGTTAGTTAATAAGGGCATTGACTATTCTTTCAGATGCTTCAAAATTCCACTTTTTCATCGTCGAAGGCACCGCCCACAGAACGTTATGTCACCTCAATAGATTCCATAGCCTTTGAGAAGTACTGTAATACATTCTTGCCCTTATCAGTTATTTCATAACATTTGTGACTGCCTTCAACTTTAACTGTAACTAAGCCTTGCTTCACTAAAGAGTCGAGAACTTCCATAAGGGGTTTCCAAGAAAGGTTGGTTCGGTACATTATTCTCGTAGGTTTTGTTGTGCCCTTCCTTATCGTCTTAAGGACATCGAGGTAAATCTCAAGTTTAGACCTTTTTAGCGTCATCTTAATCTTCACAGTCAAGAAATTAATTGAGCACACTATTAAAAAAGTAGTGAAGGGCCAATCTGAACCCAAGGTCCAACCGGGAAATATGTGTATAATTTTTTAGTCAAGACGCGTCACTGTTCCTAAAGCTTCTAAAGCTGTAAACTATCCAAGAAGCCTTTTTAGTTATTCTATAGAACCTTTTTTCTCAACAAGACTCAACAGAATGAAGCAAGCCAGCCTATGCCTAGTTCTTCAAGTTTCGTCTCTGTTGGAACACCATTCTCATCCCAGCCCATCATCTGATAGTATATGCTTATTGCTCTCTCAAGTTTTTCCCTGTCTAACGCAGTGTTAGAGAGAGGACCGCTTCTAGGCGGATGAAAGAACCTCTCTGGCAACCAGTCATCTCTTCTACTGAAGCCTTCACGAAGATTGAAAACCCTTGCCATTGTTGTGACCCTCTCCCCGACTTTCATAAGTTCCCAAGCAGTTGTGTTCCATCCTGTAGTTGCCCTTACAATCTCAGTCTTTTGGTTATAGTCCCAAGGTAGAAAATCGCACAGCAAAAGGCAATTATCAAGAACACGCCAGTCAACATGATAGATAAGTGCGCTGACTTTTCTCGGCCCCATATCTTCAAGAGGGACTGGTTCCAAAATACCGAGAGCCGAGAATTGCCTCAAGGCTTGACCGCCAATCGCAAGCCCGATATCATGCAGGTTATGCATGTGATCCGCACCTGTCGGCGAAACAGCGTAACCAATTGCTAAGGCTCTTTTTAGGCGAGGCTCATGCATCGGAACCTCCTGCCCTTTTACGTGAATAGCATATTTTTCAGAGCCCTTACCGATTTTTTCTGCAGCCCTTTTTACACCTTCAGCTAGGATGTTGCCTAATTCTTGGCGATGCGCAATCATTTTCACCATCTCTAACATAGCCTCTGCATTCCCGAATCTGAGGTCAAGTCCGCCAGTATCATTCTTTGTAAGAATCCCATTCTCGTAACATTCCATTGCAAAGGCGATTGCTGATCCAGTGGAGATTACATCCATTGAGCATCTATTGCAGATCTCGTTTGCCTTCGCCACTGCTTTTAAGTTGTCTACGCCGCAGTTCGAGCCTAATGCGGCAAGAGCTTCATATTCTGGACCGCCATATTTCGGGTCGACCATCCAAGGCTCATCAAATTTAACGATCTTTTTGCATCTAACCGAGCATGCATAGCATCCCTCCATACCTATTCTTATAGTCTCTTTTATTGTCTTAGCGTCCAGCGCCTCTGGATTTTGAAAATCTCCATCTCTGAAGTTTCTTGTTGGAAGATTCCCAAATGCAGCAGAGCTGTCCATGCCCGCTCCTGTTCCATAATTGTGAGCCCACCCAACGACATCATTTAAGTTTGTGTTCAGCCAATTCGTCAAATCCCTAAGTTTCTGAGGGTCATAGATGTCTAGAAGTTTTTTCTTGCCTCTTACAGCTATTGCTTTAAGGTTCTTAGACCCCATAACGGCGCCCATACCTGTTCTTCCAGCCGCGTCTCTAAGGTCATTCATGACGCAGGCATATCGGATAAGGTACTCACCTGCTGGACCTATAGATGCTACACGGATAAGGCGGTCGCCCAATTCATTGCGTATGAGACTTTCCGTCTCACCAGTTTCTTTTCCCCAAAGATGCTCAGCACCTCTGAGTTCAGCTTCCCCGTTATGAACCCATAGATAAACAGGGTCCTTTGATTTGCCGTCAAAGATGATGGCGTCAAACCCTGCATGTTTTAGTTCTGCGCCCCAAAAACCGCCGACTTCAGACTCGCCGAAGCCTCCAGTTAAAGGAGACTTCGCACCCACACTATTTCTGCCATTTCCAGGTATTGGAACGCCGGTCACGGGACCTGCGGCGAAGATCAACTTGTTCTTTGGACTTAGGGGGTCTACTCTGGGCTCAAGCTCTTTGAGTAAGTAATATGCGACGAAACCTTCCCCTCCAATATATCTGCGATAGAATATATCTTCAGGCTGTTCAACCCAGATCTTGTTATTGGAAAGATCAACCTTCAAGATTCTACCGTTGTAGCCATATGGCAATCTTCTTTATCCTCAACCAACAATTCTCTGTTTCAGGCAAAAATAACCGAATTTATGGTATTTAAATCTTCTCAGTCACAAATATGTATGTTGTGGTGTCTCACATCCTTTGGCGTGCATGAGAAGCAGCAGAATTGGTGGTTCATGGAAATCTTTAAAAGTCAATATCTAGTAAAGAATAGATTAACGCGGGGTATAAGGCAATGCGAAGATCTAAAGCATTGGAGAAAAAGGAGAATACGGCGCCAATTGAGAAAGTCGGATCAATCACGTTTCCAATTATTGAGGCTTTCCGATTTTCCCTCGAAAGTATCAGAAAACGTTTTACACGTGCCTTGATTACATCGCTATCAATACTTTTGGGTATCGCCTTCATGGTCACTGTCTTAACGATGCGTACAGTGCTCATATATATGGGGCAACCTCCGCCGGCAGCCTATCAACAGCTGATGGTTATAATTGCTCTTCTTGTATGCGGAGTCGGAATCGTAAACTCTATGTTAATGTCTGTCACTGAGAGATACAAAGAGATTGGAACTATAAAGTGTCTAGGCGCGACCGACACAAATGTTCTAGAAATCTTCCTAATTGAAGCTTTTCTTCTTGGACTACTTGGTGGAGTAATAGGGTCTGTCGTTGGATGGGCTGCAGCCATGGGAATATTCGGCATTCAATTCCCAGGTAAATTCCCACTATTCGTACTGGACTACGCCATATACATCGGCGAGGGCATAGGGGTAGCCGTTCTACTGAGCGTACTAGCTGCGGCTTACCCTGCATTTTACGCTGCAAGGCTGAAACCGGCTGAAGCACTTAGGTATGAAATATAGGATGAGTTGGTAGGTTAAAAAAGACAGATAGGAAAGACTTTCACCGCTCTTAACATTTTACCTTTTTACGTAGTAGAACTGAGAACTTCTTTTCTATTCCGCTGCCCTAACGTAGACTTCTGCTCTTGTCTCATATCGGTCGATGAGACCGTCACGTAGATATACTATTCTGTCGCTGACATCAATCATCTTCAAGTCGTGAGTTGCGGCTATGATTGTTACACCTTTCTCCTTATTCATTTCCCTAAGCAACGTAATAATCTCTAAACCCGTATGTAAGTCAAGGTTTCCAGTCGGTTCATCAGCAAGCACAATGACTGGGTTATTGGCTAACGCCCTAGCAATAGCGACACGCTGCTGCTGACCGCCACTCAACTCCGCCGGTTTATGGTTAAGCCTATCACCAAGCCCAACAGTTTCGAGAATCTCTCTCCCCCTTCTGTTTCGTTCTTCTCTGTCCACACCCGCGAAGATCATCGGCAATGTGACGTTTTCCATGGCTGTGAGTACGGGGATAAGGTTGAAAGTCTGAAAAATGTAACCGATCTTCCGGCACCTCAACCAAGCCAGTTCATACGCATCTAGTTTCGCGATGTCAACGCCGTCAATGAAAACCCTGCCACGTGTAGGTCTGTCGATTCCCCCAACCATGTTGAAGAGGGTTGTCTTTCCAGAACCGGAAGGACCCATTATGGAAATATACTCGCCCCGTTTAATTCTGAGATTTACGCCATCGAGAGCTTTAACTGTTACAGGACCCATTTGATAATATTTCGCTAAGTCCTCTGTCTCAACAACATACTCGAAGCTGATAGCTATTCCTCCTTTCTTGAAGTTTATTAAGAAAAACTCCTCTTTAAAACTTTTGGTGAAAAGCGATCAACATAATGAGGATTTTACGTCGACCTCCTAACTCAAACATAGCACATCCTTGGAACCTAAAGAAGACAAAATCCTTTCTCTACTGGAAAAGTGGTTATTGACCCATAGGGGGATTTGGATGCAGACTTACTAGTTGCGCCTTATTACGGAGTGTATAACTGTATTTTGACACTATGTTTCATAAGCTTGTTAGGATTTAATTTTCAGCCATCCTTCACGGGTAAGCCAGTAACCTTCCCTCGCGTTACCGGCTATGTAGCCCTTAGACTTGAGTTCTTCCAGTATTTCTATAGCTTCTGCTCTGGATAAACCGCATTGGCGCATGACCTTGTGAACCTGTATCCTTTCCCTTTCCTTCTTCAAGTATTCATAAACGCGTTCTTTACTCAAACCTCTTCTCCGATAAACTATTTAGGTAATAGTATGATTTTAGGGTTTGGGTTCATCTTTCCATTAATCAAGACTTGTCAGTATGACGACAAGAACTTGCGAAGGGGGTCATTCGAAGAAACTGTTAAGAAATGCCTATTTGATTTTAAGGGAAAGTTATATGGAGGGTTTATTTGCCAGCAAGTTTTACTTGACTGATCTTTATGGAGGGGAAGAAGTATCCCTTTCCTATGGTTCGCCCCTCTTTAGAGATTAATTCTACGTTTTTGAAGAGATCCAGTATATGCCCGCCCATCATTAAGTTCTTAACTGGATGTATTTTTTCTCCCTTCTCTATCAGGAAGCCTTCATCTATCGTTGTCGAGAATTCTCCGGATACCATATTCGGTGAGAAGCTGGCATTCGTTGCCAAGATCCCACTCTTTGTCTCGGCAATCATCTCTTCTAAGGAGCTATCGCCTGGTCTGACTTTGATGTTTGTTGGTCCGGTGCCTACGTATCCGCTGTATCCTCGCCTCGCGGCGTGACCAGTTGATTCAACCCCCATGATTCCAGCCGAGTAGGAGTTATGCAGAAATGTGCTTATCTCGCCTTTGTCTACAACTTTGACTGGTCTCCTCGGAACCCCTTCGCCGTCATAGGTTCCGCTTGAAATTGCTCCTGGAATGGTGCCGTCGTCCTCAATCTCAAGGATCTCTGGAGCAATCTGCTTCTTCAAATATCCGGATGCAAAGGTTCTGCCTTTTACCGCTGATTCCCCTGAGAGGGCTCCTACTAGGCTGAAGACAAGTGAGCTTATAGATTCTGGCGTGAGGATGAGAGGCAATATACCGCTTTCTACCCTCTTTGAGCCGAACTGCTCCAAAGCCTTCTGAGCTGCCTTCCTGCCTATTGCCTCGAAATCGATCTCTGCTAACGATACTGCATAATCATACTCAGATGAGCTTCCCACATCATCGCCTCTCCTATAATTTAAAGAGAGCTCAGCCATTATTGAGGTCTTCTCTGAGAAGACTGAGACACTGGTGGATGTAATCAAGTAGCCCTTCGAATGGGTTCCAGTAACCCCGCCTGCGTACATGGCACCTTGCTGGACTTCACTTGCAGCCTCAATCATCCTCTTAGTTAGGACGCTGGCTTCTTCTAAGGTTAAAGAGATTATCCCATTATCATAGAGATCTGGAACATCAGGTGCTTTCGATGGTCCAGGAATCCCTTTAAAGTATGGGTCCGGTTGAGCCATCTTTGCAAAGCTGACAGCACGCTTCACCGTAGTCTCTATATCCTTAGTCTTTAAGCTTTGCGAGAATGCTACGCCTAGCCCCTTATTCTTGTAAGCTCTGACGCCTATCCCTACATCCGTTTGGGCTCTTGCCTCACTAATTCCATTGCCTAGAATCTCAATGTTAAGCGATCGGGAGTAAGAAGCGTAAACATCGAAGAAGTCAAGGTCCATCTTTGAAAGGATCTTGACCGCCTTCTCAACCGGTGTGATGAGGTCAACTTCTTTCATATTTTTCATCGCCTTCCTCCAACAACTATGCCTTCGATCCTCATGTGGGGTGATCCTGAATCAACATACATGCCTTGCCCAAATTTCCCGCAAATTCCAGGCATCTTAATCTCCAAGTCTTTTCCTACAGCTGTAACATTTCTTAAGGCGTCAAGTACGAGCCCGTTTATCGCAACATCTCTAAGATGCTCCTTCAACTCTCCCTTTCTAATCATCCATGCCTCCTCAACCTTGCATGTGAACTGACCCTTCTGTGTCTCTACATAGCCATACTGCGAACCTGAAAGATAGACGCCTAAATCAATATCTTCAAGAATCTCTTCAAGCGTCATGTCTCCTGGACCGAAGAAAGTGTTTGACATCCGAACGATGGGCGGATAATGATGAGACTGCGCCCTAGCACTGCCTTGAGGTCTACAACTGAGCTTCGCAGCGGATTCCAAAGAATGGAGGAAGCCCACTAAGATGCCTTCCTTCACTATCATATGGGGCTCTGCTCTTGTTCCTTCATGATCGTATATGAACCGTCCATGGTTCGGCTTCGTCGGATCGTCAATTATCCAGACAAGATCACTTGCAATCTTCTGTCCCACTTTGTCGGAGACTATGGATTGACCGCCAAAAACTAAGTCGCCTTCACTGTTGTGGCCGAAAGCCTCGTGAACGAAGAGTCCACCGACATCCGGATCAACCACGACCGTGTATGTGCCTCTGGGCGGCGGATCCGCCTCAAGTAGGCTAACAGCCGTCTTCGCCGCTTCTCCCGAAAATTTTTCCGGCTGGATTCCTTCAATTATTTCGTAGCCAGCAACGTTCCCTACAACTTCGAATCCAATTTGCATGTTGTCTCCACTTTTCGCGATTACTTGGCAATAAGCATAGGTTCTAGGCGTTGTCTCCTCAATTGATGTTCCAAAGGAGTTACAGACCGCCACTTTAGTCAAAACATCCCTGTAGGTCACAAAAGTGTCCTTCACCCTGTCGCTGTAGGTTCTTGCAACCTTCTCTAAATCTAACATTGCTTTGACCTTCTCTTCCGAGCCAATGTCCTCGGGGTTCACTTTGACCTTATGAGCAAACGTGCCAACATTCGGCTCTGCATCCACAACCTTCGCATCTTCAGCAGACTGCGAAGCTATAGACCTCGCTCCGCCTATCGCATCCTTAAGCGCCATCTCAACGCTTTTCCGTGTGGGGATATTAGTGGAGGCGAAACCCCATCTTTTATCAACGATAACTCTTACTCCAACCCCCCTAATTATTCCGGAACCCAAAGCTTTTGCGACTCCGTTCTCGACGGTTATATTGTTGCTCCTCTCTTCAAAGAATCTGACTTCGCAGAAACTTGCGTCGGCATCTAATCCTTTCTGGACAACTTCCTCAAGCAGATCTCTCAACCTTTATCACAACACTAAATTTTTAGTTACAAGCTAATAAATTGTTTACCTATATTTGGTGTATCGTACATTAGAGAGACCATTAAGACCTCGAAGATGCGTGGCAAGCTTTGCGAAAATTTCACCCTGTCAAGGGGGAGAGATATTTCGTTATTCTTTCTTGGTAGATGGCATCCTTCAGGAGGGCGCTTGTACCTATCCAATCTTCCATCTTCACTGAGAATCTTTGACCTATATAGTTGAGGGCTTCATCAAGGGAACTGAAACTCTTATCCCCCCTTCTGAAGGCCTCTCTGACAGACTCACGGTTTATCCAAACGCCTAAGGGAGTGATAAAGCTCGGTTGAATCTCCCTCATAGCGATGACGCCGGCTTGTTTTCCTTCCCTTGCTAAGAACTCTGCCACAGCAAGCCTAACAGCATAGTAGCATCCACCTATAGAAGCGTAGTTTTTGCGTCCCCTGTATCCTTCCCAATCACCCCCTATCGCTACATCTCTGCTTTCAAGGTTCCACACTGTCCCGGGATACCAAGCCTCTATCCATTCATACCTCCAACTGGATGGCATCAGCAAAACAATGAAACGGTTACCTAGATAGCTGAACTCGTAGATACGGTAATCGTCTATCTGCGGTTTACCCTTCACTTTTTCCTCTATCAGAGCCCTTGAGACGATGGAGTCAACAGCCGTTATGCTCCACCTAGTCGGGACAAGCCTCCTCTGCTCCTTGAGCCCGAAAGCGCCGAAACTGAAAGCCCTTTGAATCTTTGAGACTGGAACATCATTCATGTAAAGGTCTAAGACCGCTTCTTCAGCCTTTAAGTCGCCATCCCCATAAGCCTTCTCAATCCTCGAATCTGTCTTGGCGTTTGCAACTCTAATATTCTTCAGCAAAGCAGAGGGACCCATCGGCTGAACAGTCTCATCTATAAGAAAATTGTCAGAAGGCTTCTTTCTAAAGACTACCTCAGTATCCACAGGGTCACGTGAAAGCGCAACCTCTAAAGTTTTGTCTATGAACCTCTCGTTTTCATAAGGCTTCTTCACGTTAACCCTAAACTTTCCTCTAACTAGGTTCGTTCTGAAACCTACAATCTCTTCAACTGTTCTTCCAACCCAATCTTCAGGCGCATCGTAGAGGGACGTGTCACCTAAAACTGGCGGAACAAGCGGACCAGCATATACAAATGGATATCCTATTCGCCCCACAAAGATCCCTGGAGGAGAAGATCCATACATCCTTTCTGAGTTGATTAGGCTCTTCACCTTTAGGAAAGAGTATAACCGTAGAAGCGCTGGGCAACGTGGCTTGTCACACAGCATCTTGCTTCCTCTGCAGGGTAGACATAAGCTTCCTTCTTGAGCTTGGACCTCCAATCCGCTAAACTGCATGTTTAGATCTCCCGCGATCTTCTCATCCTCGATTATATGCCCTATCCAAGGAATCCTTCTTTTAACCTTCTTGACGAATTTCTTGCCAGTAAGGTGCTTCAATCCCTTTCATCTGTCTCTGAATAGACAGTTCTGAAAGATGAGATATTAAAGGACTAAATTAAATAAGAGTCTCGGCCATTATATTAGTTTGTCAGTTTCCATTTGTAGCCAGCAACCAATTAAGAAGGTCAGATCATATTTCCAAGAGTCTTTCCACTTCTTCACAGAAAAAAAAAGATGTGGATATTGTAACCTCGAAGATGGGGAGAGGATATCTTTGCACTGTCACTCAATCTTTATCGGTGAACCCTTTGGTTTCTCTTCCTTCTTTTTTTCTAATGTGACCTCTAGGACACCGTTCTTATAGGTAGACCTAGCCTTTTCCGGGTTGACTTTAGCTGGCAGCTCGACCTCCTTATAGTATTTACGTTCAGGCGTGTCAACTGAGATCGTCAGCGTACTCTCTGTACCATGCAGCTTAATGTCATTCTTATCTACACCTGGAAGTTCAGCGACGACCTTAACCTCACCGTCCGTTGACATAATGTCAACGAGCGGTTCCCTCTCTTCCTTAATGTCAATTTCTGGCTTCCCGAAACGCATCCCAGGCTTCACATTTCCAAACTCTCTTATCTGCGGTCTTCCATCAGGGCCAATTGTAATACTGTAACCATAGACGAAAGGCCCCCACTCATGCACCCTAGTCCCATCTGGGAGCTCACGTTCACGGATAAGATCTTTCGGCACCTTTCTAGAGAACTCTTTGAACTCTCTCTCCATCATCTCCTCCATCTCTCTGAAGATGTCTTCGAAATCTCCGAAGAAGAATCGCCTAAAGGATGGAAATCTCCGTCTCCACCATCTGTCCCAATCATCCTCAGACAAGAAGACCACCCTTAATGTTAATGTGGAGGGGGCTGTATAAAAACGTAATGTTATCTCAAATAGACAAGGGGCTTCTATCTCAGTCTCATCGTCTTGTTGATTCTCCAATAGAGATTCATAACGCCTTTATGTCAACCTTTTTGCAGAAAATCATATTCGACGTCAATAAATCATCAAACAATTTTCATAATTTTATGATAGATTACGAGAAGGACAAGTATGTAGGGGTTATTGATTGAGTGGAGAGTGAAATTGGATGATAATTCTCGGAGAAAGCAAGACCATTAGTGACAGAACGATAAATATGAGAAAAGTATCTATTAAATAATGAATAACTTTAAATACTATACCCCCAAAAAAGGTGAACAACTCTTGGTTGAGAATTCGATGAGCAACTGTATAAAAGCGAGGACAATCGCTGAAGGTTGGGAAAAAGCCGTTTTAAAATGTTGGGAAGAAGGCTCTGAAGTCCCGACGGAATATGGAGAAATAAGCAAAGAGCTTCTGGGTCTTCTTGTGCTTGTGGAAGAACCATTTGGGGAACCACGTGTTCATAGGGGAGACATAAACGTAGCGACTAAAGGCTCACTCCAAAAGTATTATGATGAGATCATTCATGGCACGCTTGACTGGGCTGTGAAAGATGGAAAGATACATTACACATACCACGAAAGGCTCTTTTGCCATCCGCCCGGTGGCATTGACCAGATAGATTATATTGTTAAGAAACTTTCGCAGGTAAGTTTCTCTCGAAGGGCTCAAGCGATAGTCTGGAATCCACAGAAGGATCTTTGGGTTGACTCCCCGCCTTGCCTACAAAGGATTTGGTGTACAATCAGGGACAAAAAGATAATTATGCATACTACGTGGAGAAGTCGAGACATATTCAGAGCCATGCATATGAATATGCTTGCGATGACGGAGCTTCAGAGAATCTTAGCTGAAAAGTTAAGCGTGAATATAGGCGCTTATCTGGACTTCTCAAACAGCGCGCACATATATGAAAAAAGTTTCAAAGATGTGGAACAGTTCATAAATGTTATTAAGAGAAGATCCAGCCGAGTTCAGTAACGTCGACCAAGAACCAACTATTCCCCTATAATCTGCACATTGACCGTTCTTGTTCTCGGTCCATCCAGCTCGACGAAGAGTATAGACTGCCAAGTCCCAAGATGAACCTTGCCGTTCTTTAAGGGCACAGTAACATTCGGCTTAACCAAGCAACTTATTATGTGAGCATGCGCATTCTGCTCCGCTGAACTCCAACTATATTTCAAATTATGTTGGTAATTAGCATTCAGCGGGACAAGCCGTTCAAAGGTCTGGAGGATATCCTCCCAAAGGTCCCTATCATTTTCATTGACAGTTATCGCTGCTGTGGCGTGGGGAACCCATATATTGACAAAACCATTGGTTACGCCGCTTTTCTTCACTACATTTTCCACATTGCTGGTTACGTCTACAATCTCTAACTTCTTCTTTGTCGAAAAAGAGAGATCACCGAAATAAGCTTTCATTCCACCACCATTCCATTTCTATTTTAATGACAGAATATTTTGGGAGACCTTACTTTAGTACTTTTGCGGTCTCCATGTACCAGAGGTAAAGATCCAACTCACCTAGGCTAAGGTTTGCTCTCGCCGCAAAACTTCTCAACATCCCCTCAATCTGAAGATATCTTCTCTTCGTTAAAGTTCTTGGCTTAAGGATTAATCCAAACTTGACTAGAATATTGATTATATGGAAATCTAATATGGCGAAGTTCATGAACCCTATGTTCCTTAGGAAGTGACTTGCCTCTTTAAGCCCAACCCCTCTTACGTTTCTGGCAAACCACTCCCTCAATTCGAAATCATTGTTAAAAGATGATACGATATCCTTTAAAGCATCTTGGATCCTTCTTGCCTCAACTATGTATTTAGCACGGCTTATGGGAAAACGGTGACCTAGAAGCCTAAGTTTACTAGCAAGCTCATATTCTGGAAGAGCGGAGAATCCGTCTCCCATCGCGGCTTGAATCTTCATGCTCCGTTCAGCTGCATAGTTCGCACAGAGTATGCAGTAACAAAGCTCATTGAAAAGATCTCGGCTCGACTTTTTCCGCATCTCCCCAAACTCTTTCACACGGGAATCTACTTGATTCTTAACCCTACTATTCTTTAGCATTTCAACAGACTCTAACAACCTCTTCTCAGCATCTATCCCTAAAAGTTCACACATTAGGATCTGTCCTCTCTAAATTTCTACATTGAAGAGTCTGCGGATGACCAGTCCTATCGCGAATGAGATCGCCGCGATTCCTAAGATAATCATGAGCATCTCGAGAAACATCCTCTTAAATGTAAGCCTTTAACTATAGAGATAGAGTATTAGAAGAAGAGAATTATTAGGGTTGCGAATAGTAGGATCCTGCCGAGAGCGATGTTATAGTGCTGATAAAGAAAAAGGATTAAAAGATTAATAAGTGAGTTTTTGTTTTTTTAAATAGGTGAATTAAATGAACAGAGAGAGACTAGTTTCGAAAGCTCTTGAAGATGGGAATGGAATTGTCAGGCTAGCTCCAACATGGGTTCCCAGATCATTTCTGTCTCCCGGTAGAAGAATTAAATTGGCACCTCAAGACTTGTATATTCTTGGTGCAGATAGAGGCGGTATCGACGAGAGGTGGCTAGCTTCAACAACCAGAGCCGACAATCCAGGAGCACCTGCCGATGAAGGTTTAAGTTACATTGTGGTCCAAGAGGGTTCCAAGGTTGAGAGGGTCCTTTTGAAAGATGCCATCGATGAGCTTGGAGAAAACTTCTTGGGTAAACAGATGATGCGAAAATATGGGGGATGGCCGGTTTTTTCCAAATTCTTTGATAATTCATGCCCAATTCCTTTCCATCTGCATCAACGCGAGGAGCATGCTTCTAAAGTTAGTAGATCACCCAAGCCCGAAGCCTACTATTTTCCTCCACAACTAAATATCATAGAGGGACGTTTTCCTTACACTTTCTTCGGCCTCAATTCAGACGTAACCAAAGATGACATTAAGAGGTGCCTAGAAAACTGGAACAAGGGTGATAATGGAATTTTGTATCTTTCAAGAGCTTACAAGCTTAAACCCGGAACAGGCTGGTTGGTTCCACCAGGTACTTTACATGCACCAGGAACCTTGGTCACTTATGAACCCCAGATGGCTTCAGATGTGTTTGCGATGTATCAATCAATGCTTGAGGAAAGGCCTGTACCCTGGGAATTAGTCGTAAAGGACGTACCAAAGGAATATCACAACGATCTAGACTATATCGTTGATATGATAGACTGGGAAGTCAATATTGACCCAGACTTCAAAAAGAACCATTATATTGAACCGAAGCCCGTATCGGATCCTGAAGAGACTAGAAAAGAAGGATACGAAGAGAAATGGATAGTTTACGGAAGTGATTATTTCAGCGCGAAAGAGCTAACAGTCTTTCCAAAAAGAAGCGTGATAATCCACGATAGTTCAGCTTATGGACTGATCGTTGTGCAAGGACATGGAACTATTGGCGATTTTGATGTCGAATCGCCAACCATGATTAGGCATGGCGAACTCTCAAGGGATGAACTATTTGTCACTATAGGGGCAGCGAAAGATGGTGTGAGAGTTAAAAACGAAAGTAGCTGTGAGAATCTAGTCCTTTTGAAACATTTCGGTCCAGAAAACCCAGACTCACCCAAAAAATAAAGGTTTTCACCTTGCACTGGAAGCGCGCGCACTTAAATTAGTGTGAACATCAAATATTTTAAAAGCGGGTTTAATAATGGCAACAAATAACAGTACATATATGAAGAGAAATGCGTCGCGTGTTAAGACTTAACTGAGTATGTATGACTTAGACTGAACCCGCTTAAAACGAGAGGAAAAAGTTGTTATACCATTGGTTTACAGAGAGCTTGCCGCTAATCTGTTGAAAGACGGTTATGTTTACGAAATTTTGGGATCATGCCACAAAAACGAGCGGAGCTTGGGCTTCCGCCGTTACCAAAGCCGAACATAGCTGAAAACGCTAAAATTTTCAAGGTCACTGGTTCCACGAAAATTCTTGAAAACGCTAAAACTTTTGAGAAAGTGAAAAGCTGAAATGTCAGAACAAAAATATTTAATGTTTCTGGGCCGTGTCATACCTTATAGACTTTTAAGCTACGAAATTTCTGCAAGAAAAGTTTTGGATAAGCTCGGCGTGGAGCTTGTTACAACGTCCGAGTTCAGCTGTTGCGGTTATCCTATGGACGCAATAAACTGTGATCTGATGTTGACATTTGCTGCACGAAACCTCTGCTTAGCCGAAAAAACAAAATTTAAACATTTTGGCTCTCTGCAACGGGTGTTTCTACAGTCTAAATGAAACAAACAAACTATTGAGAGAAGACAAAAAGTTAGGGGAGAAGGTTAACGGGTATTTGAAGGAGATAGGCATGGAATTTAAGGGAACAATAGAGGTTAAACACCTTGTCCATGTACTTGCTGAAGATGTGGGTTTCGAAAAAATTAAGGAAGCCGTTAAAAAACCGTTAACTGGATTTCAGGTAGCTCAGCACTCGGGATGCCACCTAGTACGTCCAGCAAAATATGTTGGTCACGGCGACAACCCCGAAAACCCCACCATGCTTAAAAACTTAATTAGGCTGACGGGTGCTGAATGCTTAGACTATATAGATGAAACAGAATGCTGCGGTAACCCGATAATCGGCGTAAACGAGGAAGTTCCCTTTCAGATAGCTGGGAGGAAACTTGGGCATGTAACGGCAGTGAAAGCCCAAGCATCAATTACGGTTGCCCGTTTTGCCAAATGATGTTTGACATAAACCAGCCACGCATAGAAAGAACCTTTAACAAAAAGTTTGGTATACCAGTGCTGCATTATCCTCAACTGTTAGGTTTGGCAATGGGCTTTCCGCCGGAAGAACTTTGATTAAACGAACTTAGAGTAAAAACATTTGAACTATTAAATCGAATTCAGAAGAGTTGACAAAGTTTCCCGCTTTTACGTCAAACATACTTTCACAGCTGATTCTCGCATTTGCATCGCCAAAACTTACAGGACGAAGGTTTCTTTATTGCTAATGCAGCCATTTTCGAAGGTCTTTTAAGCTTTCTCGGGTTCCTTACGTGAGGCGTTACCTCCAACTCTAAAACGTTTGTTTCTTATTATAGAAAAAGGTGGAGAGTTTTGTGACGCTGCTTTTTCTCCGTTTGTAGCTTCTCTTTAAGCTCCGGCAGGGTTAATAGGCCAACCATCCAGTTTTCAACTGGAAGTTCGTGGATAATTACCCAAGTGTAGTGTTGTGGTGTTGTTTTGCTTCTTTAACGATTAGATCTGTGACTTTTCTCGACGGTTCTGCCTTCCACTTTTTCCTTGCGCCTCGACACATAACATACACACCCAAACCCGCTAGGAAGGAAAAGTGAAAAAGTAGGCTATCACGTTAATCAACACGTTTTTGTATGGTGAAAACTCAGCGAAAACGTTTCTACGTGCCGAAACGCCTATCGTGAAAAATTTTCGGCGTGCGGGAAAAACAACCGTGATGAGCGGTTCAGACATACATTTCGCCGCGCTCAACAAAAACTCACGCATCATAGTATCAATACCGAAATTTCAGCAGATCAAAGAGATTTACTTTCAAGGCGATTAGAGCATGCAGGGCTTTGATGCTGATGCTCAGGCGGAGAAGCTGATAATTGAAGCTGAGAGCAGGCAGAAGGCAGACTTGGCTTCCCGAATCGAGACGCTTGAAAGCTTTTGCTGTAGCCTAGAAAGCATGCTCTTCCATGTGCAAGACGAGATTAGAAAAATCAGAGGTGAAATTGAGCGGTTAAAGGATGACGTTAATTACCTTTACCGAAGCATCTAGGGATAAGCTAATGAACATTAAGGCTAATGCTTTAACGTGGTGGCGACAGGGCTTCAACGTGGTTGCGGTTAGCCTCCAGCAACAATCGGACGGAAGCGTGGCAAAAAAGCCGTTATGTGAATGGAGTGGATGGATTAAGCAGAGGCAAACCGAAGGGGAGTTTAATGCGCAACCTTGGGACATTGCGGATGGCTTCAGTGTTATATGCAGTTATCCCAATAGTGCAAACCTATACCTAGCGGTCGTAGATTTTGATGCAAAAAAGGTGACTGAAGAGGCGAAAAAGAGGGGAAAGGAGCTTTTAGCAAAGTTTCCAATAACGAGGATGGAAGAGACTGTTAGCGGTGGCTTACATCTTGTTTACTTAAGCCAAGTTAAACCCAACCCGATAAGTCAATTCCATGACATGCATGCTTTGGAGCTTATTGCAGGCCCTAAACTATGCATCATGGCCCCTAGCAGAGGTTACAGAACGCTTAACGATAATGATTTAAGGGTTGTTGAAGATGCTGAGGGGCTTTTCTACCAAATTTTAGGGGTGGCGGATGAAAGAAGCAGAGTAAATGAGGCTTTTCCCGTTACAATATTACAACAATGGCTAAACATGCTTAAACCGAAACTTAGCATTGCAGGGGAAGGGGGGAAACTACCTGTATATTCATTGTCCATTCCATACGCCTGATAGAAATCCAAGTTTCGCAATAAATAAAGAAAAATTCTATGCGATTGATTACCACGATAACCGAATTTACAACTTAAGGGATTTAGCGGAAGCTTTAGGCTTTAAGCTTAATGTGCCAGAAGAAGAGGGAGAGCAGAAAGTCAAGCCATGTTTTAGCCTGACGTGGTTGCGGATCCATCCCGCCATTGATGTTGTAGGCGACATGGCTTATGTAGGCATAATTTTACCATGCGAGGTTACGGATAAAAAGGGAAAAATAACGCTTAAAGAGTTGCCTGCGCTTGTTGGTAGCGATAAAAGCCTGCTTCTTTGCCTAAAAGAAGAGCTTGTTAAGCATAGTTGCAGTTAGCCCATACAGTTATGCGTTTGCCTAACCGATGGAGTTTAAAGAGTATTGAAGCATGGCTAAACGGTAAAGCCTTAGTTAATCCAGAAGAGCTTTACATTGCAGTTAAAACGGGATTCAAAAACTACATCGAGTTTGAAGAGCCTATAATTTACGACTTTTTAACACTTTGGACAATTGGCACTTACTTCTTCCACATGTTCAACTCCTACCCATACCTATACATTGGTGGGACAAAACAAAGCGGGAAGACTAAGCTTTTAACTTTGCTCTCGCTTTTATGCCATAACGCTATCTTCAGCAATAACATTAGCACGTCATCAGCTTTTCGGCTTGTGCAAAGTGGAAGATGCACACTTCTAATGGATGAAACTGAAAAGTTGCGGAATCCAGAGAGAGAAATCGACTTTAGGAACATGCTCTATGCCGGATACAAGAAGGGGGCTTTGGTTTACCGCACCCATAAAGACACGCTTAAGCCTGAGCCTTTCGAGGTTTACTCGCCTAAGGCATTGGCAAATATTCAAGGGCTAGAGGATGTTCTAGAAGATAGGTGTATAAGTATAATTTTGAAACGTGGCAAAAACCTTGATGTTGTAAACCGAGAAATCCCGTTAGAATCGGAGCTTTGGCAACAAACCCGAGATATGCTCTATATGTTCTACCTTTCATATTTCAATGAATTTACCGAACATACCGAATTTTCGCACTTATTGAACAGGCATATTCTGAAGCAAAGGGAGCTTGAGCTTTGGAAGCCAATTTTAACCTTAGCATTGTTCTTTGAGAACTACGGAAAGTTAAACGGTTTATTTAACAAAATTCTTGACTTTGCTGAAGAGAAAGCTAAAGAGAAGGAAGTTGAAAATAGAACTGAAACGCTTGACTTGATACTTGTTAAAACGCTTACTTCGATTGTTGAAAAGGATGATTACTATAAAGTTTCAGAAATCAAAAACGCTATGGCTGAGTATTTTGATGAGCCTCAAAAATGGTTATCAAGCAGGTGGGTAGGCAATGCATTAAGACGTTTAGGGTTTACAGAGAAAAGGAGAATGAAAAGCTATGAGTATTATCTTTCTTTGGATAAGGTTAAGGATTTAGCTGAACGTTTAGGAGTTTCCGAAAGCTCTCTGTCGGGTAAGTGCGAAAATACGGTAAGTTCGGTAAGTGCGTCTATTCCAGAGGTTTATAATGTCCTTCGTAAACAGCTTATTGAACCCTTCTATGACCATAGAGCTATACAGTTGATAGCGCAGGTTAAGCAGTGCAGTTTAGAGGAAGCTGAAAAGCTGTTTCAGAATTTGGTTGATGAAGGCAAAGTTTTCCTTAACGCTTACGGATTATGGGAGATGGTTAAATGAGTGTTGAGGCAGACTATAAACTGCTTGTTTTTCTTTTAGTTGCCTTTATGGAGTATCCTTTTTAATCCCATTTTGCTTTCTGGAAGTGGAAAAGATGAAAACTAGGAAGGTTTTAATCCGTTATCGATGGTGCAAAACCGCCATGTTATTTTACCTGATATTCTTTACCTTCGCTTTAATCACTTGTCTTGACACACGGTTTTATCCACTGTTCACTTTCTTTATGGTTGACTTTCTGCTTGTGGTTAGTGCCGCTTTCTACCTAGTCATAGAAGAGTATTAGCTCATAAGTTGTAGTGTTGTAGCACCCGTGCGTGTGGAGGATATCACGCTAAATTTTTGCTACAACTTTCAAATTTTCAATAAAAAATGATGGGAAAAATGCCTGATGCCGACTCTGGCAGTTGTTTGTAGCAACACAATTTTTCTACGGTTCAGCTATGGGGAAAAGAAAGGGAAAGTTTAGGAAAGTTTGTTTTGGATTTCCGTTATGCCTTTGCTCATTCTTTCTTTCAAGTCTGTTATCCATTTAATGTTAAAGTAGTTGCTCATGAAAACGCTTGAACCAATCCGACCAGCTAAGAAGTTAACTTCAGACTCGCTTAGGTATTTGCTCATTATAGTGTTATGCACTTCCCTTATGTCTCCAAAACGTAAAGGCAAACCATACCGCTGAATACCTGTGCATACGCCATGCTTGTTTAAACGTTTACCATGCTCAGCAATTTTCAGGACCAGACTCTTAGGCACAAAACTAACAAACGTCTTTTTGCTTTTCCTTAAGAACAAGTCTTTAAACTTGTAATGCTCTAACGCTTCCGTCTCCACATTATAGTATTCGCTTAGTCTCCCTTCCCTGCTAAGCTGGATTATTAAGTTATAGGAGTTGACAGCTTCCAAGAGACGCATTCCAGTTAACGCCATCAAATCCAATAAATCGCTGAAGTCTTGCCTAACAGCTTTCACTTGCCTTATCCAGTTAAACACGTCATCAACATCTTTAACCTTAGTCAACCTTTCAATAATGATTTCGTCTTTACTCCTATCACTCCACTTCAATTGGAAAGCATGAACCAAACGCTTCCAATCCTCATATATGCCTAAGAATTTACATAGATTGCTTAAGCTAGTCATAATCATACGGCGCTTCCCAGGAGTCATTAAACCAATTTCGCTTAAGTCTCCACTCTGCAGATAAGACGCGTAACGCTTAGCATAAACCACAATATCTCTACTAAATCTTGGCGTATGCGACTGTCGCAACCAATCTTCAAACCTATTCCAATCAATCGCCTCAAATTCCGCCTCTTTTTCAAAAGGGAGTCGCGAGAACCGTAGGTTTTCGCCTTGCACTCGGGAGGTCGGGGGTTCAAATCCCCCCCGGTCCACTAACATTTTTTAGCCCCGTAGAAGTTTAAATCTTACTTGAAGAAGAAGGTAGTATGGTTTTTAATGGCTATTTATGGATGAAACTTTATATTATGGCATATTACAGTATTTTTTGGTGAAATATTTGGAATATGGCATAGAAGTCAAGAAAGTGGATGCTC
>CAYSEL010000045.1:0-11662 GCA_964430035.1 uncultured Candidatus Bathyarchaeia archaeon | reverse complement strand
TCACAGTAGTGATGAATAAAAAGGTTCATATAAAAAGAAGTCTTTTTTGAAGATTTAGGTGAACCTTTCAAGACCAGAGGCCGGGGTGGCCGAGTGGATTAAGGCGCAGGCCTTGAGTACGGCAGCCAAGCAAGCCTGTGGCCCCTCGAAGGGCCGCATGGGTTCGAATCCCATCCCCGGCGCCATTCATTATGAAGGTTGCTTTTTTCAGTATGAATTCACTTATCCTTAGCTTATTGGAGTTTTAGATCCCAAGCGACTCAGGATACTCTTTAGGTCCATTTGTTAGCCCGCCTCGCTATAAAAGAATACTATAATATCCTGCACACCAGAAGATTTTCTCAGTCTTCAGAAAGAAGATCCTACCCGTGATATGTTATCAGATGGAGACGTCCGTTTACTGATTCCAAATATTATAGAGGCAGGTATAACCGCGCTTCAACCTCTGGAATCTAAGGCCAATATGGATGTAAGAGCATTATCAGGAACCTTAAAAGGTGTTGAAAAATAAGTTCCATTCACGTCTGGAATATTTCTCCCTACACAGGGTCTCCGCAATTTTTTTCTCGTCCAAAGTTAAATTTTCCTTAAGAAGCTTCACTGAAAAAACTCTTTCAAACCCTTTCCTTAAGGATTCTTTCACTTCATTCATAGTTAAAGAACGACCGGTCTCATCAACAAGATTTGTTACAGGCTTTTTATGGCTTGTTACCTTCTTAGGCATGGTCCCATCTTGTTGCGCATCCAAAATCCTAGTTAATAGGCTTAGGTTAGTCTTAACCAAAAGAGTTCCATGGTGAAGGATCACGCCTCTCTTTCTCGATTGCGCATTTCCTGAGACCTTCCTGTCATGAATCATGATGTCACTTGGAGGGTTAAATATAGCTTCAAGCCCAAAGTCTTTTAGCCCCATAATAACGCCTCTCGTAAAAAACTCGTATGACTCTATGATGTCCAATCCCTTAATTAGATGGTGATCCGATTGGAGTACTATGGTGTAGTTCAAGTTGCCAAGGTCATGGTACACTGCGCCTCCACCAGAAAACCTTCGCAGAACCTTTATTCCCATGGATCTGCATAGAGCTAGGTTCACTTCAGCCTCAACGTTCTGGGAGTAACCTATTACTACAGCTTTCCTGTTCCTCCAGAACCGTACTGTCGGTGGAACCTCATTCTTGATTTTTTTGAGGAATACTGCCTCCTCAATGGCTAGGTTCATTTCAGGTTGGCTCGGAGCTTCAACATCTAAAAGTCTCCATCGCTCCATACGATTTCCTTACCTCTCACCCAAAGCTTGATCTCATGTGAACCGTGGAAACTTCACATAGTCAATTCAATAGTATGGGAAGATTTAAATTATTTAACGCTGAAAGAGCCTATAGATGTTCATGGACCTATGTGATTTAGGCGGGACATTGCATGAAGGCAGTTGTAAAGACAGAACGTGGACCAGGTAATGTAGAGTTAATAGATGCGGAAATTCCAAAAATCAATCCAGAAGAAGTCTTAGTTGAAGTTAAGTTCACAGGCATATGTGGGACAGATATCCACATCTACCATGACAACGCTTTTTATACCCCCCCAATCATCCTAGGGCATGAATACTCCGGCCTAATAGTAGAAAAAGGTTCTGAGGTAAAGGGCTTAGATATTGGAGATAGAGTGACATCCCCCGCGACGATACCTTGCGGCAAATGTTTCATGTGCAGAACCAATCATCCAAACAGATGTATAGGAGAGGAGAGGCGAATTCTCGGTGCTCATAGAGCTGACGGCACATTCGCAAAGTTTGTACGTGTACCATCCCAGATTTTGCATAAGATTCCAAAACAACTTTCACTTGAAGAAGCAGCCGTCGCCGAACTTGTAGCTTGTGTTGCCCACTTAGTCTTTGAAAAAGTCAACGTTAAGCCCGGCGACACGGTGGCTATTCTAGGTCCAGGCCCAGCTGGACTTCTCACTCTTCAAGCATCTAAGGCTGCTGGAGCGGGGCTTGTTGCTGTGACGGGGACAGATGCTGATGCAGAGCGTTTGGAGATTGCGAGAAGACTTGGCGCTGACATTACCGTAAACTGTGAAAGGGAAGACGCTGTTGAGGCGCTTAAGAGTTTGACTGAAGGTTTGGGGGTGGATGTGGTTTTTGAGGCAAGTGGGGCCTCTTCAGCTAGGAAACAAGCCTTTCAGATTGTTAGGCGATGCGGTAAGGTCGGCTTATTAGGGCTCACTGGGAAATCTTCAGACATAAACCTAGACTTGGTCGTCGAAGGGGAGCTTGACGTGAAAGGGTCATGGGGCACTGTATGGACTAGTTGGCGAAGAGCTTTGAATCTCCTAAGTATAGGAAAGATAAAAGCGGCTCCCCTAATTGGTGCAAGGTTGCCTCTTGAGAAATGGTTTGAAGGCTTCAAGATGATGGAGGAGAGAAGAGCACTCAAAGTGTTACTCGTCCCATGACCCTAGCCATTTTTTCGCTTTTTATCTTTCCAAAAATTAAGGGATTAAACCGCGTTTCTTTTCAAATTTCCTTAATCTCCGGTTAAGATAGCATTTATAAGTGGCATATGCCATTTTTTAGGAACATGCTTAGTCCATACGAACCTCTCAAAGGCGATGTAGCGGTAATAGGCGCAGGGATTGGTGGTTATGTTGCCGCTATCCGGTCTGCTCAGCTTCAGAAGAAGGTTATCTTAATTGAGAAGGACAGAGTTGGCGGCGTGTGCCTAAACTGGGGATGCATACCGACTAAGACCTTGCTTGTCACCGTTGACCTTATAGAAAAAGCCAAGAGGTTTAACGATTTCGGTCTTCATGTAGACGGATTAGTTATAGATTTTAGGAAGGTTATGGCGAGAAAGGACGCGGTTGTGAATCACCTAGCCAGCGGGGTGCAATTTCTAATAAAAAAGAACTCAATAGACTTTGTTGAGGGAAGAGGAGTTCTCGAGTCTAGGAATAGAATTCAAGTGCTTAGACCCGACGGAAGTCATCGAATCGTTGAAGCCGAGAACATCATAATAGCGACAGGCTCAGAAGATTCTGCGCCTCCACAAGTGAAGGTTGACGGAGAAAAAATCTTAACAGTTAGAGAAGCATTAAACCTCAAAGAATGCCCTGAAAGCCTAGCGATAATAGGTGGAAACATGATAGGGGTGGAGATGGCTGTAATTTTCCAAGGCTTAGGCTCAAAGGTAAAAATTTTCGAGTCTGCCGCGAATATCTTGCCAACATTAGACAGGGAAGTAGGCGTCACGTACCAAAGAATCCTTAAAAAGAAGGGCATAGAAATCGTTACCGATGCGGAGGTAATCTCTACAAGCGCCAAACCAAATGACAAGGTTGAGTTATCCGTAATCTCCCGTGGCTCTACAATTAAAGTCGAGACAGAGAAGGCGGTTATAACTGGCAGGATGAAGTCTTCAACAAGGGACTTGGGACTTGAGAGGGTTGGGGTTCAAATGAAAGATGGCTTCATAATAGTTGATGAACACATGAGAACAAACCTGCCAAACATATATGCCATAGGTGATGTTACAGGTGGAAAGATGCTTGCGCATGTTGCAATGACGGAGGGCATAATTGCAGCGGAAAACATAGCTGGATTAGGCTCCACTTTTAACCCAAAGACTGCCCCCACCTGCGTATATTGCCAGCCTGAGATTGCAAGTGTGGGTCTCATGGAAGAAGAAGCTAAGAGGCAGGGGTACGACGTTGCTATAGGAAAGTTTCCACTTCTCGCTAATGGAAGAGCCTTATCCTTGAATGAGACGGATGGGTTCGCGAAGGTTATATGCGAGAAAGAGACGGGTGAGATTTTAGGGATCCATTTGATTGCTCCCCACGCCACCGAGTTGATATGCGAGGCTGTGTTAGCGATAGGGCTTGAATGCACAGCCGAGGAGATAGGCAGTCTCATACACGCCCACCCAACCATAAGTGAAGCATTAATGGAAGCAGCCAAAGCCGTAACAAAGAAGGCAATCCACATTTAAAAAATGGATGCAGAATCCTTAGGGCAAAGAGTAGATGGACGAATTTATGTTAAACACTTAACACCTAGCTGAAAAATATTAAGAAAGCGCGCCAAATTTCCTAAAAGGCTGCGATCAATGCGAGGAAGGAGAGGCTCTAATGAGCGAGTATTTTTACGTTGTCGACGAGAACGACAACATAGTCTGTAAGGCTACAAGAGAGGAGTGCCATTCGGGCAAAAGGCTCATCCATCGCTCAGTCTGTGTGTTTGTAATAAACGATAAGAATGAACTCTTCATCCAGAAGCGTTCAATGGCAAAGGACCTTTACGCTGGTTATTATACAGGGTCTGCAACAGGTCATGTAGAGTTCGGTGAAGACTATGAAGAGGCGGCTAGAAGAGAGCTTAAGGAAGAGCTTGGAATAGAAGCGCCTTTAGAAATGATAACAAAGGTGAAGAATTTCTCTGAGATTGAGAGAGAAATATCTACACTTTACATATGCCGCTACAACGGCAAGATAGAATACAATAGGGGTGAGGTGACTGAAGGCTTCTTTCTCAGTTTGGATGAGATTAAAAGATGGCTTGGGAGCGGCGAGAAAAAGTTTGCCTATGGCTTCAAGATTGCCTTCACAGAACTATTAAAACATATAAGCGGTGCAAGCCAAAGTTAATAGGGTTAGGGCTACTCTTTATCGATGCTGGAAGGGTTTCATTTTTGAAAGAAAATGTATTCTTGCTTCTTTGCGAGCCATCAGCGCACATAAAGTTAGACTCCTATGCCTCTCCTGCGGCGACTGGTCATGGGAAGGAAGGGTCCGCGACGTTCCCTTAAGACCCTTCTGTGGAAAGTGTGGCTCCGGATTGGTGGCAAGTCTAAAGTGGCAACAGGACCTTACGAGACTGAAAGATATTTTGCGTAGTCGCCTGAGAGGTGATCAGTTGAATGAGGAAGAGGTTAAAGAACTGAGTAATGTAAGGAGAACCGCTGATCTCGTTTTGAGCTACGGAAAGCAAGCGATAGTCGCTTTGGAAGTGAAGGGTATCGGTCCTGAGACTGCCTCTAGGATTCTTGGGAAAATGCTGGTGAATGAGGAAGATTTCTACTTGGAACTTCTAAAGGCAAAGATACAGTTTCTGAAGACTCGGCAATACTGGAACGACCAAGAAGAGAGAAGAAGATTAGCCCTACATTAGAATCGTCATTCTTTAATTGCGCCTAAGACTAGGGCGAGTAATGCCATTCGTACGATGACGCCGTTTCGAGCCTGCTCGAAATACTTCGCGAATGGTGTAGAGTCCACTTCGACCGTGATCTCGTCAACTCTCGGAAGGGGATGAAGAATAATGAGATCTTCCTTTGCAGCTCTCAAGAGATTAAGGTCTACAGCATAGGCGCCCCTAACCTTCTCGTACTCCGCCAAGTCTGGGAACCTCTCCTTCTGTATTCTCGTGACATAGAGGACATCAGTCTCTTGGAGAACCTCTTCAACCTCTTCGTACTCGTAGACATCTATCCGACTTTTGATGTTTTCCAGAACCTCCGGTCTCATCCGTAAGAGGCTTGGGGAGACAAGGTTAAGCTTTACATCATAAAGCGAAAGTGCATATGCAAGAGAGTGAACTGTTCTTCCATATCGAAGGTCGCCCATCAAGGTTATGTTTAAACCCTCAATCTTTCCTTTCGCCTTGATGATTGTGTAAAGGTCTAAGAAAGCTTGAGTTGGGTGCTCTTCTGCTCCTGACCCCCCATTTATCACTGGGACACTTGCATATTCAGCTGCGTAACGCGCCGCACCCTCCAGCGGATGACGGATCACAATAACGTCTGAGTATTTCTCTACGACCCTCATCGTGTCAGCAAGGGTTTCGCCTTTATAAATTGAGGATATCTCAGGCTCGTCGAAGCCTATGACGCTTCCGCCTAGCTTGTACATGGCTGTCTGGAAGCTTAACCTTGTTCTCGTGCTCGGTTCGAAGAATAGCGTCGCCATTATCTTTCCATTAAGCATGTCTGAGCCTTTCTCCGCTAAGGGTTCAAAAGCCTTCGCTGTCTCAAGGATATAATCAACCTCTTCCCGAGTGAAGTCTCTTATTGAGACTATATCTCTATTAACGAATTTGAAATTGGCTTTCATAATCGCCGCGACACCTTAACAGCAAATATTGACGACTCAAAATTTAAGCCTTAAACTATAAGGTACTTCACAACCCTATATAACTGTAAGAAGTAGCCGTTTTGCGCAAAATAGATAGTAAGCGAAAGCGAGGTCTCATGGAAAGGATAGGTCTGCATAGGATGATGTCGAGGAGCAGATGGCTTACATCAAGCACACATTGAACCGTGTGAATAGAATTTTTAGGCTGGAAATTGGCTCGCAATATTTTTTGTCTTGCCGCAATTCTGAAAGGGCTTGTTGGGGGACCATTACTATACGATCCCTTAGACGGTGGGGATGTAGCCGATTCAATCCTCAAGAGCATAGGCAACCTACCAAAAGATGGTCTTAAAGCCTTCTCAAGATAGTTGATAAGGCTTCAAATTTTAGTGAGAAAACTTAGGAGAATATTGACTTGCTGGTGAAGGAGATTTTTGGCGATATGCTTGGCAATGTTGGGTTCATCGATAGTTAAACCGCCAATCACATTATAAGGTGCTCCTCTTGCAAATTTTACAGCGCACCTATAAACATCAAACTCTTCCTATTGATAATGAGTCTTCATCACTTAAAGGGTTTATTCTTAAGATAGTTTTTTATCTCTTTTATGTGTAGCTAGAATTTGGCGGGTCAGCTATGTCGAGGAGAATGTTAAGAGTTTCGAAGATTAAGAACGGCACAGTCATAGATCACATCACGAAGGGGCATGCCCTAGATGTTGTGAAGATTCTTGGGATAGATGGGCATTCAGGTAAGGTTGTGACGATTGCGATGAATGTCCCAAGCGGGAAACTAGGGGTCAAAGATATAGTCAAGATTGAGGGACGTGAACTGAACCCTGAAGAAGTTGATAAGATCGCTCTCATAGCACCTCATGCAACAATAAACATAATAAGAAACTATAAGGTTACGGAGAAACAGAGGGTTAAACTGCCCTCGATACTTCACGGTATCGTCAAATGCACAAAACCTTCATGCATCTCGAATAGTGAGAACGAACCAGTCAAGCCCATCTTCTATGTTGAGAAAGAGGAACCTTTAAGGCTGAGATGCCACTATTGCGGCAACATAATAGAGAAAGGGGACATACTCGAACAGTTTTAGGTTGGGCAAGCCCTGTTTAAGTGACCACTTTGAGATCCATTTTCTTCTTAACTGGACATCCCGGAGTCGGAAAGACAACGGTCCTCCTAAAGGCTATTCAAGCATTGAAAGAAAGAGGCTTCAAAGTTGGAGGAATGGTTAGCCGCGAAATTAGGGAGGGTGGGTCAAGGGTCGGCTTCATAGTCTCAGACTTAGCTACTGGGAACGAGGGATGGCTGGTTCACATAAGGCGGGAAGGTGGACCAACCGTCGGCAAATATAAAGTCTGCTTAGAGGACCTTGAATCTATTGGTGCCAAAGCTATTTTGGACGCAGTCAGCAGCTCTGACATTATTGTTATAGATGAGGTTGGACCGATGGAGCTTCATTCAAGGGCCTTCAAGGAAGCAGTCTCAGAAGCCTTGAAGAGCGGAAAAATCATAGTTGGGACAATTCACTACAGGGTAAGTGACCCAATCATCGCTACGATTAGGAGATGCAAGGATGCAAGGATAATTGAAGTCACTGAAGAGAATAGAGACAAACTTGCCGATCTCATTGCAGAGGAGATTTCCAGAATTTTTCAGAGGAATGATAGCAAAGGTTATTCACCCCGCACTGTCCATAACAATTGAAGGTTTTGTATATGCTAATAGGCGGAATTGACGATGCCGGGCGAGGTGCCGTAATTGGACCCTTGGTTATAGCTGGCGTCGTCATCGAAGAGGAGGACATGGATAAGATCGTTAGGCTAGGAGTTAAAGACTCTAAGCTCCTGTCACCAGCGAGGAGAAGCTTCTTAGCTAGGGAGATTCTTAAGACTGTTAAGGGCTACTATACAGTTAGGCTTTCACCTTCTGAGATAGATGAGGTTGTCGAGACCGGCAGCAAGCTTCACCGTCTGAATAGGCTTGAAGCTCATGCCATGGCGGAGGTTATAAGGCAACTTAGACCACAAATAGTCTATGTCGACGCCTCAGACGTCATTCCGGAAAGGTTTAAGGAGCACATAGCTGAGAAGGTTCCTTTCAAAGTTCGCATAATCTCTGAGCATAAAGCCGACAGAATCTATCCAATAGTCTCAGCCGCCTCAATCGTTGCAAAGGTTGAACGTGACACTTTGATTGCGGAGCTTAGAAGGGGATATGGCGACTTTGGTTCTGGTTACGTAGCTGACCCAAAGACAGTTAGCTTCCTCAAAGAGTGGGTGCGAAGATACGGGTCTTATCCCGAATTTGTCCGCAAGTCTTGGAGTACTGCGAAGAAGATAGTAAACAGCTATGGCGCTTCGCAGAGAAGACTAGTCTAAATTAATAATGGTGTGAAGTCTTCCTTATCCTTTATCTTAGCTAGTTCTTCGAGGCTTAGAAATGTGATGTTTGAAGGCGCTTTAACCCTTCCCCTGCTCAATAGTAAAGTCCTCGCTCTTATTATCTTACTTAGGCTCAAAATCTCCGTTAACCTCTCTTTAAACGTCCGCTCTCTCCTTTTAAAGACCCCTCCAATTATTTTTAGGTTCGTTTCTGGGCATCTAGCAGCAAAATCGAAAGGGGGCCTTAGGAATAAAAGAAACCCTTAAGTTGAGTTGACTTAAATTCTTCAACGCTGACATGACAATGCCACTTCTAACATTATCGCAGTTGTCCAGATCAGTACTGATGAAAGCTGGAACTTTTCGAGAGGCCTCAAATAAGTCTACGGTTTTTACAAGAGGAACCCCCAGAACCTTTTCAAGTTTGTAAGCCACCTGGACAGCGGCGCAGGTCATACCTTTCTCATAACCGTAAAGCGTTCTTCTCGAAATATCCGTCATCGCCGCCAATTTCCCAATTGAGAGTCTGAGTTCATGTCTACGTTCCCTTATCTTTCGACCGTCCATCTTTACGAAGTAACCTCCTGGGGCTGCTTTTACAAGGGGATGAATGTTCCTTTGGCACGTGTCTTCGAAGGTTTTAGGTGTCACGACATTTACGCCGTAACGAGAATAGACTGTATCGTCCCTGAGCATCTCTTCCCCCTTCATTTTAGAGATGAAGAGAGAAGCAGCAGAGAAACATCTTGATACTGTCCTAATCCCTTGAGCCGAAGTTTTTGAGATGTCATTAATGTTTAAAAAAACCTTGATAAAGATGAGGCTTCCATCCCTTCGAGTTGCGAAGTCGAAGCAGCTAGCCCTTGAGATGCATCTTTGGGAGACTTGAAAGCCAGCTTGATGAAGCGCAATCTCAACATTTTGAAGATCTTCCGTGCGCTTCACCTTTTCCACCTCGATTTTAAAAAGGAGTAGCCCCATATAAACTGAGCTAAACTCATGAAAAAGAGAGGATGAACTCTGCGTAATAATGTTGGGCCTGGTGAAGTGAATTCAAGCGGTTCTGTGGAGACGCTTGATTGTCTATTCTTTTGGGTGGATGAGGTTTCCTTTCGGTTTCATATACTCTATCCTTGATTTTATCTTTTCAAGCTCTTCTTGGTATCCTCTAATTCTTCTTTCTAACGCTTGTTTTTCTGCTTCTACTTCGCTTCTCCGCCTAGCGATTGGGAAAAGCCTCATCTCGAGCTGGCTGTATTGATAGGGGTCTCTGCATTTTCGAAGTTCTTGGTGAATCTTGTTCTCTTCCTCAAGCAGAGAGGCATATTTTTCATTAACTTCTTTTTTCTGCATTTCCAACTTCTTCAAAGATTCCTCAATGTTTTTCTGTTCTTGCTTCAATTTTTCGATAGCAGTTGTTATCGACATGGTTGAAGAAGAAAGTCGAAGAGGCTTATAAGTCTCACGTTAACCTAGCATTTAGCCCATACCAAAACAAAGAATTCTATTTCTCCCCTATAATGAAACGCAGAATTGCGTTTGCAACAATTAATATTCCTATTCCCATTATGAAAAAGGCAAACGCTTCCTTAGCCGAAAAAACATTAGTTGCATAATTCAATAAAAGAAATGCAATGTAAAAGGAGAATAATCCGCCGAAAAGGTCGCTAACCGCTTTTTTAGGTTTCTTCTCAACAAGAACTCTCAGTCCAGAAAGAATAACGCCCCATATGCCAAGGGCGGTGAAAAAGAAGATTGCCCCGTCGAGAAGGACTTGTGGAGGCTTGATAAAGACTTTCAAGCGAGCCATCGTCTGCAAGTAATTTGTTAAGAGAGATATATCGAAAGGATTCAATACATACGCCAAACCGAGCACCATAAAGAACACACCTGCTGAAACGAGACTAAGAACTTCTGACTGTTTTGGCTGGGGAGCCTTTTCTATTCGAGGTGCGGTGACTGTTGAAATAATCTTCAAAGATGTGCCGCATCTTGGGCAGAACTTCATCTCCGGCTCTACTTTCCCTCCGCATCTTGGGCAATATTTTGCCGAAACGCTTCTATCTGCTTCTTTCATCTTTCATTCGTCCAAGCGACAAAATGATAGATAAAAGTTGGGTTTAGCGCGTAAATAAAGCTTTCATATAGCATACAACAATCATTAGATGGCGGTATATGAAAGGCTTTTAAGATGCCAATGCTGAATAATAGGTTTAAGGTGGTTCTCCGATGGTTTACTGTGCAAAATGCGGGGCTCAAAATCCCGAGGATGCCAGATTCTGTGTTCAATGCGGTGCGCCGCTTTACGCGCCTAGAGCTGTTGGAGAGAAAGAGGAGAAGCATGAAAAGTATGAAAAAAGCGAGGAGGCCCTCGGCATACGTTTGTCACCGAAGCTCTTCTGGCTTATAATTGGGCTGCTAATATTCTTTTGGGGTCTAAATCAGCTGCTGGAGAGCTTGTTTAGATTTTCTTTACCTTTCATGTCAATTGCGCTAATAGTTATGGGACTATACATCATATATAGGGTTCTCACACGCCAAAGAAAAACGTAGTATCAATGCCTAAAGGAATGCCTTTGCCAGTAAAGCGAAAACATATTTTACTTTTGCCATTATACTTAGCATGAGCCGAATGGATCTTCCCTTGAGCAGCAAAAATCTGTCATCACTGATACTTGAACCTTGGTATGAGAGTTTGAGCGATCCAGCGGAATCTCAACGCACTGTTCTCTTCGAACTCAAAAAGATGTACAGTAAAACCGAATATGGCAAAGAAAGGTTGGCTGAAGACATCAACGACTTTAATGATTATAGGCGGAGGTTCCCAAAAACAGACTATGCATTGCTGACTAAGCACCTTGAAGAAGTAAGGAAAGGCAGATATGAAGTCTTGCTTCCTGAACCGCCTGTCTGCTGGGTTATGACGCGGGGCTCAACTGGAAGGGTGAAGGTCTTACCAGCCACCAAAACGCACCTCGAACAGATCCTCACCTGCGGGGCACGTGCCCTAGTTAACCACTGCGTGAGAAGCAACGATTTTGAACTTTTCACTGGAAAGATCCTAAATTTGAACTTTCCATCCAAAGTGTCTACGCTTGAGGATAACGGACAGAAAATATATTACGGATACAGTTCAGG
>CAYSEL010000044.1:0-3727 GCA_964430035.1 uncultured Candidatus Bathyarchaeia archaeon | reverse complement strand
TACTCATAGAGTCTGCAAAGGCTAGACTTCTAGATGAAGCGCGAACCTTCCTCTGCATAGATTGTTGGGACTACATCGATACGGTCAGGCTGAAAGATCTTCCGGAAAAACTTGTCTGCCCAAAATGTGGCTCCCAGAATCTCGGGATGCTTCCAGTTGAGGAGGAAGAAGCCTATTCCTTGATTGAGAAGAAAGGTGAAAAACTGACAAAGTGGGAGATGAAACTTCATAAAAAAGCTACGGAAACAGCCAAGTTAATCTCGAAATATGGGAAGCCTGCGGCTGTCGCCCTTTCTGGGAGAAGTCTTAGATTGAACGATGCGAAGGAGGTTCTCTCTAAAGAAAGCAACCTAAACGATAGATTTTACGAGTTAATAATTGAGGCGGAAAGGAACGTTCTGAAAAGGAGATTCTTATAAATAGAAAAGCGTAAAAATGAAATAATAGTTCAATATTGCAAAAATAGGTAAAACGAAAAAGGAGAAGACTTCAATGTTTATATCCCCATTTGTTGCTTCGCCTGTGCCTGTTGTAAGACGGTTATTGACCCTCGCAGAGCTAAAACCTAGAGAGATTTTCTTCGATTTAGGCGCTGGAGACGGTCGTCCCGTTATTATTGCGGCTCAAGAGTTTGGCGCTCGGGCGGTTGGGGTTGAACTTAGACAAGACCTTGCAAAACAAGCGATGAAGAAGATTTACGAACTTGGGCTCCAAGATCAGGTAACCATAATCAATGATGACCTCTTCAAAGTTGACCTCAGCTTAGCAGACGTTGTATACCTTTACTTAACAACAAGCGCAAATGAGAAGGTCAGACCGAAACTTGAGGATGAACTCAAAAAAGGTTCAAGGGTCGTTTCACACGATTACGAGATAATTGGATGGAGACCAGCGAAGGTTGAACGCTTCTGCGAGAACCCAGGTCTAGGGTTTCCAACGCACACCCTCTACCTTTACAAGAGATGATTATCTGAAAGCCAATAAAAATACGAAATCTTTATCGGAATGAGAATAAATTTTGGCTAATTGAGAAGAAATGATGCTTGTTCCATGGAGTTACGTCAATTCATGGCGATGTAACGGCTGCGGCATTTGCTGTAAACGTTACCAAGTAGTCCTAAAATTTAGCGAGTGGCTGAGACTAGTTCAGACATATGGACCAGGAGTTACGTCAACTAGTTTAAATAAGTTCTATCTTGAGAAAAAGCCTGATGGTTCATGTATCTTCCTCTGGGAGTCTGGGGAGACACATTTATGCGGCCTACAAAATATGAAGCCAATAGCATGCAAGATCTGGCCCTTCAGAATTCTGGATAGACCAAAGTTCGGCAAACCGAATGAAGCTCTCTTTACTTACAGAGGACGAAAACTCTTTGTATATGTGGACCCGAGCTGCCCTGAGATCAGATGGGGAAACCCAAGTTTCGAAATGGCTTACCGTGTCATTCCAGAATTTGTTGAATTGGCCTTAGGTCTAAGAGAAAAACAGTATTACTCCACATCCATGGATCTATATAGGTTTTACCCTAAAATAAGATTGGCTAGAAGACTAATATTTAACGGCAAGGATGATCTTGAAAACAATATCGCGAGTCATCTTTAACTGTGACTTTCAATTAATAGGAAAATAAATTTTATATTGGAAAACCTTTAACTCTAGGTGTACACTCTTTCATAGAAAGAAGGTAGCCTTGAAACATGAAAGGGCCGGTCGTCTAGCTTGGTTAGGACATCTGCTTGACGCGCAGAAGGTCGCCAGTTCAAGTCTGGCCCGGCCCACCATCCAGGAACCTACGGTTCCCAAGTTCACCCTTTTCCATCTCCTTTAGATGCCGTAGTTTTCGTATAAATTATATATTTCGTGGTAATATAGTCTCTTAGCCTTTAAAGGTTGATGTATTTGGGTTTATGTTATCTTGTTGACGGATCCTTCGAGAAGAGTATTATTCGGCTGGTTTTCTATGATCCTGAGGAGGAGAGGCTGTTAGAATTTAAAGATGAAGGTTACAAGCCTTATTTCTTCGTTAACCATCCGCTTGAGGTTGAGGATGAAGAATCTTTTTTGAACTTACATGCAAGAACAAGCACCGCTGAGAAGATAAACCTATTCACGGGGGAAGTGAGGACCCTCACAAGAATTGAGTTAGAGGACCCCTCACTTATTCATGCCGCGTCAAGACTTTTTAAAACTAAGTGGGAAGATGAGGTGCCCTATGTGCTTAGCTACCTCTATGACCATGGAATAGTCTTCGGTGCGCCGTACATGATAAGTAATAAACCTATACCTATGCTTCAAGTTGATGAGAGTCTGAAAACAAGGTTTCAAGAGAAGTTCTCAGTGATGAGGAATGGGGATCCACAAAAATATGAGATGCTGGAATACTGGTTTAAGCTTTGCTCTCAACCAGTACCTGAAATGCCTTTGCAAAAGATAGGTTTCGATGTTGATTATGAAAGGCTCTATCTAGCCTTTATGCTTTCAAGAATTGCAAATGTCCCTTTACCCTCCACCCTCGCTAATAGCCGAGTTAGCACATGGATTAAGTCAATTTTACACTGTTATTTGAGGAAGAAGAATATTCTGATCCCCATGCCATCAGAGCTCAGAAGAGGGGAGCCTTTAAGGTCTGTTCCTGGCGCCTTAACATTTCCGCCTAGAGCGGGCATATACTTTAACACTGTTGTCTTAGACTTCGAGAGCCTCTACCCAAGCATAATCGACTCTTATAACCTCTCATACGAGACCGTGGACTGCCAACATGAAGAATGCAGGATAAACCATATCCCAGGAGTAGATCATCATGTCTGCGCAAAGAAGAGGGGCGTCTACTCAATCCTAATTGGTGCCCTTAGAGACCTTCGAATTCGGTGGTTCAAGCCTTACTCTAAAGACCCTTCCCTTCCAAAGGATGAAAGATGCCTTGCTGAGGCAGCGTCAAAACTTCTAAAACTCATTTTGGTCGCAAGTTACGGTGTAACAGTCAGGATCCATGGTTTAGCTCAGCCTGCCCTCGCGGAGTCAATAACCGCGTATGGAAGATACGCTTTAAGGGAGAGTTGGAACCTTGCTGAGGTGAGTGGTCTGCGCCCAATTTACGGTGATACGGATTCTTTATTTCTAGATAATCCAAGCGAGAATGATGTGCAAGAGCTCATTGGAAAGGTTAAGAATAAACTTCGTCTTGACTTGGCCGTAGACAAAGTCTACTCTGTCTGCGTTCTTTCCCGCGCCATGAAAGCCTATTTTGGCGTACAGAAAGACGGCGAATCAGACATAAAGGGTTTAACCGCCATAAAATCGAACTCGCCTAAGTTTATCCAGAATGTCTTCAAAGAATGTGCGGGGCATCTTGTGAACGTGAATAATTGGGCTGAATTTGAAGAGGCAAAGGAGAAGATGAGACAAACGGTTAAAAGAGCTGTAGCCAACCTAAGGGCTGGAAAGGTTTCACTGAGCGAACTCGAATACACTGTAAGGTTGCATCTTGAACCTTCCAAGAAATTTGTTAGCGTTAGCGATGAAACTCTTCATCAACCTTACCAGTCTGCCATCCAGTTCATAAATCTAAGAAAAGACTTGCATCAAGGGGAGACAGTCTCCTTCATAAAGGTCAAACCATTCAGCTTTGGCGGAAAGACCTTTACCGTGAAACCCACCGAACTCGTGAGAGACCTCCACGAGGTGAACGTAGATGATTACGTAAGGAACCTTATCTCGGCCCTTAAC
>CAYSEL010000043.1:0-5115 GCA_964430035.1 uncultured Candidatus Bathyarchaeia archaeon | reverse complement strand
ACTATGCAACCACCTCAAACGCAGCCTACAACCAAAAAGTAGCTGTGGAAACCATAAACACTACAGACTAAAGGAGTAAGCAAAGCCATAAAATGGCTGATGGAAAAACTGCCTGAAACAACAGTCGCAATAGAAGAAGTTGTCAAGCAGGCTTATGAATAGCAAGGCTTCGAAAGACCAAGCGTAGAAACAGCCATATGGCGCCTAATACAACAAGGCCAAATATACCGGCCACAAGTAGGAAAAATAAGGAAACTATAAAAATAAGTTTTGTATGGTTAAGCAAGAATTAAGAAATATTTGGATAGGATTTTTACTTTCCTTGCTGAGCTACGGGCTCCTCTCTCTTCATTATTGAAGGGTAAATTAAAGTTTTTTATCCCAAATTTTTTCGCTTTAGGCAAATTTGAAATAGACGTTTTTATTAATTATCCGTTGAAATATAAATGTCCGTTAAAAGATTTCTGCAAGGCATGGTCCGAGAGAGGGCTCCTGGTCCAGCTCCATCCTTCAACGTATACGATGTGTTCAGGGTTTTGGAACTGATTGCCAAAGAGGGGGCTGTTGGTCGCGGGAAGATCTCGAAGAGCCTCGGTTTAGGTGAGGGGGCAACAAGGACATTACTATCACGGCTGAGTGAGGAGCGGCTTATATCGATATCGAGAAGGGGCTGCGCCTTCCTCGAGAAAGGGAGAAAGATTTGGGAAGACCTAAAGGCGTCTATTGCAAAGAAGGTTGAGTTGAAAGAAGAGAATGAGCTCACATTGGCGAGGTACAACATCGCTGTCTTAGTAAAAGGGAGAGGCGCAAATGTTAGGAAAGGGCTTGAGCAACGTGACGCATCTGTCAGGGCTGGGGCTAAGGGTGCAACAACAATCTTAATCGAAGGCGGCAAAATGATCCTTCCAGCGGTCAGTACAAACCTGGAAAGAGACTACCCCAAAGCCTTCAAGCAGATTGCTGAATCCTTGAAACCTGAGAATGGGGATGTCGTGATAATTTGCAGTGCAGATAGTCTTAGAGAGGCGGAGTACGGCGCAATCGCCGCTGCTTGGACTGTAATCTAAACCCTCAAAAACCTAAGGCTCATCTAGTATGTTATTTTTTCTCCCCCAGTAAAGACCCGTTCAAGCATCCCGTTGAGTTCAATCAGCCCCTCATGCGTCTTCGCCGATACGGGAATCAAGGGAAAACTCAGCTCAAGCTGATGGATTGCTTCGCCCATCCTTTGGCTTAGGAGACGCTTCGTCCCATCGAGCTTCTCGTTTATGGCTGAGTTCAAAGCCTCAAGATCCTCAGACCACTCGAGGATTAAGTCCAAATCCGATTCTGGCACTAAATCACACTTTGACAGGACATGTATCTGTGGTAGGAGGAAGCGAATGTGAACGGCAGCTGAGAGGAACATGTTCGAGACAAAATTTAGTGGGTTCGAAGAGAAGACAGAGTCGAAGAGATAAACTATAGCCTTAGGTCCATCACTTATGGAGTTAGCGATGTACGGTCCGCTCGCTCTGAAAGCGAAGAGCTCCATTTGACCAGGTGTATCCACGATGAGGATATCTGGGTCTATCTCTTCAATCTCCTCTTTTAGTATATCAATCTCATCGGCAATAAGATCTGCTGCCATAATTAGAGCGCCGTTTGGGCCGAGTTTATACCTTTCCATGATCGACTCAATCGAGATGTAGCCTCGGATGTCTATGTCAGGTGTGTAGGGTAGATCTATGACGCTTGGGTCAAGGTTTAATGTAGCAACCTTCTGCCTTTCCATAATCATCTTTTCAGCGAGAGAGGATGTGAGAAAAGATTTGCCAGAGCCAGCTGTTCCAATTATGAACGCTGTGAAGACCATGAACGCTCATCTCTGTTTCTCATGACGATGAACGCTGAAGTTAAGTCTTTCGAAAATTTACTTATGCATGGACAGCGCCTAAAAAATATTGTTCTTTAAATCTCTTTCGGCTTAACTTCGCCGCCTCTCTTCCTTATTAACTCTGAAAGTTGTATGATTGTACGTCCAATCCTCTGCCGCGCAAGTGCGGGGTCATTCGATGTTGTCGATAGGTGCAGCTCCAATCTCGGAACCTTTTCTGAGGTTTGAGGATGCGACTTAACGTACACGTAAGGATTGTCCCTCATGACATCATCTATGATCGGCGCTATTTCAGATTCAGGCATCCCAACAACCTCGAGGCTCGCCTCAAAGAATGTTAAATCGCCTGAAACCTTCCGCATAAGCGGCTCCACCGACTCATCAAAGATTGCCATCATCTCTTGGGGCACCCCAGGCAAAACAACAATACCCACACCTTCATACTCAATTAGTACTCCAGGAGCGGTTCCAACAGGATTCGGCAGGGGCTTAGCCCCCTTCGGCAATGTAGCCATTTTAACCCTAGGCGGCGTCATCTCAAATCTCTCCATCCTCCCCTCCGCCACATAGCGTTGATACGTATTCTTAACCATGTCCATAGCTTCCTGGTTCAACTCTAACTCCCTTTTTAGCGCTTGGGATACACCTGCCAAGGTCTTGTCATCGAAGGTTGGGCCTAACCCGCCGGTAGTTATGATGAAGCGTGGTCTGCGTTGAATCGCCTCCTTCAATGCTGAGCTTATCTCTTCGACATTGTCGCCGACAACAGTTATTCTCCGTACAGTTAACCCTAAGCTCGTTATTTTTTTTGAGAGCCATTGAGCGTTAGTGTTAAGTGTCTTCCCTATTAGGAGCTCATTGCCTACGCATAAAATTTCCACATAAGGATTCATGGTAAATCTCACCGTTCCAACTTAATCCTCGAATCTTTTCCTTCTCTTTTACAGTTTGTGAAGAAGTTTAAAAAGGTAGTTGCTATTCCGAAGAGCCTATTTATAGCTATGACCGAATTAATTAATGTTGAGCATGGGCGGCAGTAAATGGGCTTGGAAGAAGAACTTTCACGAATTCCTTCCTACTCGGCGGAGCTTGGGCTTGACTTACATAAGCCTGAAGACAGGTTCAAATGGTTCCTGGCTTCAATACTCTTTGCAAAGAGAATCTCAGCGAATATTGCCAAGGCAACATATCGCCAATTTGAGAATGCGGGACTGACAACCCCGGAAAGGATACTTGAAGCCGGCTGGGATAGGCTTGTAGAAGTTCTTGATTCCGGTGGATATGTCAGATATGACTTCTCAACAGCCTCAAACCTATTGGAAGTTATGAAGAACCTTAAAGAGAAATATGGAAACCTTGAATACTTAAACATCATCTCCAAAGATCCTCTGGATTTAGAGGATAGGTTGGAGGAGTTCAGAGGCGTCGGCCCCGTGGCGGTCAACATATTCCTAAGGGAGTTAAAAGGAATATGGAGAAATGCGCAGCCGAAACCTTCGAAGATATCGTTGGAGACAGCGAAAAAACTAAACCTAAAGAAGATTGAACGATACGAGTCGGCACTTGTTCGATTGAACCTTGAATACTGCAAAAAACGTAGATGCGGAGAATGCCCAGTAGAGAGGTATTGCAGCCAAAAAATTTCGTCCAGAAAATAGCATATGCTAGGAAGTTGGCGGGTCTTATTTCGCTTTGGTCAAATCACTTCTTCTTGGAGAGCCACCATTGCAGATACTCTTTTCTCATCCTCTTCTTTTCTTCCTCATCAGGCTCATTACGGCTCCTCATCTGCTCACGCATCTCAATCAATTCCTGAAAGGTTAAGGTTAACCCGCAGCTCTTGCATACGTACCGCTTAGTAAGGCTTATGTAATGCATCTCGCCTCCACATTCGGGACAGTAGGGCATATTCTGCTCGTAACCTCGCCAAGAAATGATGGGTTCACGCCTAAGAAATACCTTTTGGTAGACTACGCAAGGGCAATAAAACTTTTTAGACGCGAAGACATTCACAGATTCAGAAGCCGGGGTGGCAGAGTGGAAATGCGCTGGCCTCGAGATCGAACAATAAACAAAAAGGGTCTAGAGAGTAAAAGGAGACAAGTGAGCCAGTGGGCCTTCGGGCTCGCAAGGGTTCAAATCCCTTCCCCGGCGCCAAATTAAATATGGTTTTAAGACTTGATTTTTGCTTTTTTTTTACAAATTGTTGCTTTATTTTTCTGAAGGTTTATTTCTTGTTTTTTGTTATTGTTTAGGGTTTGGAAGTTGGTTAACGTCGATAAGTCTGGCAGTCTCGTTCTGACTGCGTTGGGGGATCATGGGCCGAAAAGCGTGAGAGAGTTGTTAAGGTCACTGGGTTGAGTGAACGTGCTGTTTACGGAGTATTAGCTCGGTGTTGGGAGGCTGTTTTTGTTCTACGGACCGAACAACAAATTCTTTTTTATACCTACGGATTTGAGAGTCCCAATAAGATTAGTAGGCTCTGATATTATTATATCTGGCTTAAGTTTCGCGATTTCCTCAGCTTCTTCTGGGGCACTAGAGCAGACTATCGAAAGCAAGCCAACTTCTTGTGCTCTTTCAATAGTCTTTGAAATTTCAACTAAGGAAATCCTTTTCTCGGCGTGGTTTAACAAAGCTCCAACCGCTCCCGCTTCCTTTATTGCCTCAGGTAGAAAATGACCAGTTCACGTCCAGGATACAAAGAATCCATGTGAGAGGCAATTACTGGCACGTTAGTTTCATTACAAATATTGAAGATATCGACAATTTGTGGACTAATTATTAGAATCGGTTGTTTTTTAACTCCTTGTTTTAGGTGGTTTTCATCATTATCCGAGATTGAACGAAATAAGTCTAATTCTTACTCATTTCTTCAATTAAATGATAAAAACAGTGAATTCACCACTCCATCCACATAATTAGTCCCCAAAGCAATTTCTTACTAAATTGTGCTTATGTGACGACTAAAGTGAAATTATTTATTAACAACAACTTTTAATAAACTAACTTGTTTGAGGACTGAAGAAGGAGGCCTTCCTTGGAGATAAAGGTCTTGGCATGTGGGGATGAATTCATAAAGAAGGAGGTCCTTCAAAAATGGCTGCGGATCGAACTCTCAAAGGTTACACGGACCCTTGAGATAAAAACAGTTGATTGGTCCTTTCTGGGTTATCAGAAGGGTTGGCGCAGAGGAGAAACCGGGGAAGTTGTAAAAGAGTTCTCAGGTTATCCGGAGG
>CAYSEL010000042.1:0-6636 GCA_964430035.1 uncultured Candidatus Bathyarchaeia archaeon | reverse complement strand
CTCCATAGTGGTGTGGTTTGCTGGGTACTGGTGCGGCTGCCGGGATTTGAACCCGGGATTGCAAGCTTGGAAGGCTTCCTCCGTTCCTGGAATGTTTGAGTCCTAAACCAGGCTAGACCACGGCCGCACAAGGCTAATGAGAGATTCCGTCTTTTTCGATTTTAAGTTTTATGGCTTCGGCGCTTTAGAACGTGGCTATCTTAAACCTTGGATGAGTCAGGTTGAGCCTTTTCCCCTCCTCCATCAGGACCTGTCCATAGGTTGCGTTTATTAGACCTACAACTGGGAAGGCATGGTCAGCCGCATCTATTGGTCCGTATAGGACGAAGTCTGCTCCTACAGCTATCGGGAGACCATTCACAATTGCTGAGAAGACTGCGTTCAGCATACGGTCCTTCTTCTCCTTCAAGGTCTTCCATGATGCTATTGCGTTGTGGGCTCCACAGCCAGATGGATATCCGAACCTTTCCTTTATCTCATGGATGGCTCTGCATGCAAGCCCTATGGTTGCTATGTCGACTACGACTGTGTCGACAAGGATCTTCTCGATGCCTGCAGCCTCAACCTTCGGGATTAAAGACTCAAGAACTTTCACCCTCTCTTTTGATGAGATTATCGCCTTTGTGCTGTATGTGAGGATTATGGCGCTCTTCAACCCAACCTCCTTTATCTTCGCGTAAACCTGCTCCTTAGTCTCCGGCGTTAAGGAGTTGAAGACGGTCCTATCGAGAATTTTGAGTCTAGCAGCCGCCTCTAAGCCTTTTACTGCCGCTTCTACCGATACAGCGTCGATTGATATCGGCAGATTCGTGTATTCCGAGACAAATTCAACGTATTTTTCAGCAGCCTCAGGATTGCTGCAGACCACATCTATCATTGCTGAGAGACCGGTTCGATCTGAGAGTTCTTCCGCATTCTTTATTCTTTTCTCAACGAGTTCACGGTCGAATATCCCAATCTTTTCATCTTTGACAGCTTTGTCTCCCTTGTAGAAGATGCTTCCAATCATCAGGGTCGAGTTTTCTCCAACCTCTCCGCCAACCTTGAATCCGCCAATTTCGTAAACCTTCTGTTGAGCAGAGAATCTCCACATAGGCATCAACCTACCGCTATTTTAGAGACAGGGTTCGCAAATATAAACCTTTAAACATAAGTTTCTCACTATTGAGTAATACATCTCTAGGAGAATAGGGCCTCTCCGAAATGGTTGGTTGAGGATGAAAGCGATGATGAAGGGTTTCTTCGTCTGCATCGAAGGGTTGGACAAGAGTGGAAAGACAACTCAGTCAATTCTCCTCGTGGATGCATTACAAAAAGAGGGCTTCAAAGCTCATTATACGACGGAGCCGAGTAACGGCGAGGTTGGTAGGTTCATAAGAAGGTATGTCCTAGATAGGAGGTATCGTGTGCCCGCTTCTGTCGAAGCTCTTCTCTTCGCCGCAGACAGGGCTGACCACACTGAGAGAGAGATTAAACCTTTACTGGGTGATGGGAAAGTAGTTGTCTGCGACAGGTACATCTATTCCTCCCTTGCCTATCAAGGAGCTACTGGACTAAGCATAGAATGGATTAAGGAGATTAACAGATTCGCTTTGAAGCCTGACCTCGCCATCTACCTAAACATTCCAGTTGAGGTTGCCATGCAACGTATCGGTAAGAAGAGGTCAGTTATGGAGAAGCTGGAGACTCAAGAGAAGGTTGAAGAGGTCTACTTGCGTTTTGTTCGTTTCGGGGAGATGGTTTCAGTCGATGCAAGCCGATCAGTTCAAGAAGTGGCGGAAGAGATAAAATCTCTAGTTCTTGAGAGGCTTAGGTGTTAGAGCGTGCGTATATAGTTCTCAACAAGCGGTTTTGCACCCATACTGCTGAGTGCACCATTTATTTTTTGGATGAGAAAATCGACTAGGCTCATTATTGCCAAGTGCCGCACTCCCCTTTCATGATAGACGATGATCCCCATGGCTTTATCCCTAAATGTGAACCTTACCATATGGTAGTCGAATTTTAGTGGTCTTCGTCTCCCACTACGGACATTGTAGTATCTGACTATGCATATGAAGTCAAGGGTCTCAAAGGCTTTTTTCTCAATCGCTTCGAGACATTCGTTAAAGACTTCACTGTCAACGTAGGTGAACGTCACCCCATCTGCAACCCCAAGATCAACTATGACGGTTATACCGTGCTCTTTGAACTCAGGTAAGGATGGCCCTTCCCCGTTTCGGTTGATTCCATGAGCAGCTTCGATTATGGCTCTCTGAAGCCTCTTAGGCTGAGTTGAATGTGAATATTCCGCTACGCAATGGTAGAGTTCGGGGAAGTTGTCGTAGACTCCAAGCAAGGGCGGTCACCGGGAGCTTTATGTCGTGTATACGCCTATCTTTCTAACCTTTTCCAAATCTTCAAGCAGCATAGCCATCACTCTGCTAAGTCTTCCAAGTTCCTCAACATCAGACTCAACCTTCATCCTCGCTTCAATCTCGCCGATCTTCGCAAGCAGAGTTGACTCAAGTGTGCGTAGAGTTGCCGCTTGGATAGGCGCCTCTACATGCTCGCCTTCTTTAACGATTATGACCCTCTTCTCGCATTGGGCGCACCAGAAGGTTCCATCTTTCATTCTGAAGATTGGTGAAGAACATGCTGGGCATGAAAGGTCTGTGAGGGTGGCGCCGCTCCTAAGCATGTCAGCCATTGAACGAATCTTTTCTTCATCGCTGGACAAAACGGTCTCCTCGAATTTCTTTAAGGCTTCCAATCTTATAAGGTTTAAAATTCTTTGGTCGTCGGTCGCCGAATGCCTGCTACTATTGAAGTCTGACTTAAAGCATTATTGCCAATTAAACTGTATATAGCTGGACGATATACTTGTTCGAGCAGAGACTAAGGGCTTAATTTGGCTTATCAGAAAAACCTTGCACCCGAAATTTGCTTTTTTGGAATGCAGAATGCCTTAATTAACCTTCGATAGGCATTCCTATTTTTTACTCAACTTTTAAATGCGAATATGTGCGGGTTTTCTCGGCATAACCTAATTATGGATTCAACATCATTCATGGAAGGTTCGTGAAATACACGCTTCTCTATTAAACTCTCATAAAGTCGAAGGGACGTTTTTAATCCCAATAGTCGGACTATAGGGACCAATCCATCCAATTCACGTAGCATAAGCTCGATTTTGTAACCTGAACTCATCAGTTTCTTAATTAGAGCAACATTGTCGCTGTACCCCAAAATATAAGAGTACAGTTCAAATGAGATTCCATAGACCTCTTTAGGCAGCTGATTAATGATTGCCTTTTCAAAACCTTCTATGTCCATCCTCACCAAGATATTCAAACCTTTTAAATTTTCTCTCTTCAATACACTATCGAAGGAGTAGCCTCTTACATCTATTATCTTGTCAATCTTTGTTCCAGCATTATTGAGGTATTCTTCATTAATATGGACTGATGCCAAGTTTAGTTTTCTAGGAACATACATTTTTATCGGTCCATCGCTATGGGAAATTGCAAAGTTTAACAATTTTACGTTTTTGAAACATTTCATATTCCTTCTTAGTATGGCATAACTTTCAGGAACAGGTTCTATTGCTATGATATTTTTGACACCAGTTATAACTTCGCAAAGGGGAAAATACCCTATATTGCTTCCAACATCCATAACTACGTCTATATTTTGCTTTTTATCTCTTATTGATTTGTAGAGGAAAAAAGTGTTTAGAGGTTCTCTGAGTCTCCATGCATAAAGCTGCAAGGATAATCCTTCGTCTGAGGGATTTAAATAAAGCCTATATTCTTCCAATTGAGACGTTACGCCTAATGACTTAAAATCCACTTCAACTATGGCTTTTTCGATGGGTAATCTGCTAAGCTCTACTCTGGCTTTATCTATTTCTCGTTCATAACGGTTTCGAAGTATTGCTGAGATTGGGTTTTTCAAGATGTTCATCTGCGTATATTTCGATCTGAAAAGAATGAAGGAAGGTTCTAGACTTAAAGTTTATTCTAAAACGCTGTAAAAAAGAGATAAAAGATGAATACTGCAACATTTTTATGCCATAAAAAGAAGGCTTAGGTCTAATCATCTTTAGGTTGAAAGTGAAAGTTTGATGGGCGCTGAAGGAATAAATGACTCAACTAAAAAGGAGGTAGAAGCTCCCTAATTTCAAGTATTCCTTCAATGTTTCCTCTACTATTCTATTCTAGGGGCTCGCGGATGTGAAGTCTCATCTTGTATCTTTTGACTGCTTCGATAGCCTCAGCCATCCTTTCAGTCCTAAGCAATATCCTAGTCTCAGGGCTTTCAAGCTTTACCTTGAAGCCGCATCTGAAACATTCAGCTGTCCGTTGACCATGCTTCGCGTATCTAATCATCCCACATCTGGGACAAGCGAAAACCAAGAAGCCAGTAGCCAAGACCTCTACGCCACCAACCCAATGAATATAACAGTTCGGTTGATAAGTTTTAATCTTTTCCTCTCTTGCCTTTCATCAATCGATTAGAGAGATGTGGAAGGAATTTCGATAATTACGGGCGGTTCATAGATTTCACGTTAGCATTTGCAATGGCAATTTGGAATCTACACTCAGCCTTCATAAGGCATTTCTTAAGTATCCGCTCATATTGTGTGGTGAAAGGAAGGAGATGGATGTCGTTGAAGCAAAGATATTTGGTTTTGATGGTTCTAACGCTGCTGGTAGCGGTCTACCTGGCAACACCTGCCTTGGCTCAACCGAATGGGTTAGGTCCAAAATACGACAAGTATGTGGCTTCTCTGCTGTTAACTACCGGAGACGAAGGCGAAGGGGAAGTGGGAGTCAGGTATGGGCAAGTGATCTTCAACACTAATCCAGAGGATGATGGAACCTACGAGCTTGAGGTTGAAGTGGAAGAATGTTTAGACTTGGCAGGCAATACTTTAGACGTGTACCTCGACGATGTATGGGTCGGCACAATAGACATTGACGAATCTGGGAATGGGAAAGCCACTTTCTACGTTGAAGGAATATCTACCAGCGACCATGTAGACGTTGTCGGAGCGGTCACGCTCACCACTAAAGCGGAATGGCGACTTTGGGTAAAAGCTCCAGGTCCAAAGTAAAGAGTCGACAAATGCCCTAGCAAATCTTACCCTTCCTTTTTTTAGGCATAAGCCAATAAGGAAGGAAATAGAAAAATTCTGTTTTCAAGATATGTTAGCATTTCTGTCAGCCATTTTGGAAGCGTCGATGAGGCTAAACTTTAGGCTGCTTTATGTGATCTGCCCGTCAATATGGAATAAAAGGGAATAGATAAGGTTTTAATCTTTGGCATAACACTGCAGTGTTAAGGTTTCAGTTGGCTCGGTAAAGAGTGAAGGTCAGCACACCGTTTCTGTATATAGGGTTCTGCACTTTCGGGATGACTGGGACTGGCAACGTTACGAGCCGGTAGAACTTTATGTCCCGGTATTTCGCTGAAATCTCGACCTCCCATTCTGAGACTTTAACTTCAATTGCTCTTTCATCTACTCCAGGCATATTAGCCATGATTATCAACCTATCTTCTTCAATAAACACGTCTACGAGGGGCGTTATCACCCAAGGGGATACGATTGGTCTCACAGCCTTCTCCTGACTAATGAGCAGAGGTTTTCGGGGCTTGATGCTTAAGAATTTGACCAAAGTCATCCCGTAAACGTATCCGCCTATGTGAGCCCAGAACGCGACTGTTGAGGGGGCGCCGAGCAGGGCGCCGAAGCCCATTAGAAGCTGGTAGAGAAACCAGAAACCCAAGTAGTAGAAGGCAGGTACCCTCGCAATTGTCCATATGAAACCATAGAAGACTAGGGTCCTAATCCTTGCCCTTGGAAAAAGTAGGAAATAGGCTCCCAGAACAGCTGAGATCGCTCCTGAAGCGCCCAGACATGGAACGTAAAGGTCTGGGGTGAACGGATGAACCGAGGTGAAAGAGGCTGTGAGAAGGGTCGAGGCGATATGTGCAAAGTCTGCAACTAAGCCTCCGGCAAGGTAGAAGAGAAGATACTTCGCATGCCCAAAAGTATCCTCTATGTTGTCCCCAAAGATATAGAGGAAGACCATGTTTCCTAGAATATGCGATATGTCACCATGCATAAACATGCTTGTGAATAGGGTCCAAAGCCTTTTGCCCCTCAATATCTCGGCTGGAATGGCACCATAAACGATGAAGGCATAGTATAGGGCGTCTAGACCTTGAAAGAAAAAGTAGAAAAAGACTATGACATTCACCGCTATTAACGCATAGTTAACGTAGGGCTTCCTTAAGGGCCGATTCTCATCGTAAAGCGGAAACAATTCTTTCAACCCACAAAAACATATTTCCGAAAGTTTTTGTCTCTTTTTCTTTTAATAAAGTTAATGCCACTAAATAAACATGGTGTGAGGTGAGAAGACTGTGCCTCTTAAATTGAAGGTTTTCGGGCCGTATGGTCTAATGCCGAGGGTCTCAGAGAAGCTTGAGAATGACGTGAATAAGTGGGCTGAAGCAGCAAGGGTTGAAGTGAAAGACATAAAAGCAGTCACAGCCAGCCTTCCCGACAGGACAATGATACTCCTACTCTTCTACTCCACAGAAGAAGCCCAGCAAGCATAACCGCTGCCCCTAAACTGTTCAGTTTGG
>CAYSEL010000041.1:0-18519 GCA_964430035.1 uncultured Candidatus Bathyarchaeia archaeon | reverse complement strand
ATTTGGTCTAATAGAAGATGGGAGATCGACCTACTTGCGCTTAAAGAGCCAATAGTAGCCTCTGTTGATTGCAAGCAATGGCGCAAAAAATGGAGGGGTGCACCGAGCCAGAAAGCTGCCGAGAGGCAGATTGAAAGAACTAAAGCCTTGGCTGAAGTGTCTCCTTCGCTCTGTGAAAAAATTGGCATAAAAGGCTGGAGAGAAGCTTGCTTCATACCCATAACATTGTCACTTCTTGGCGGGACTAACAAGTTCCACAAAAGTTCTCCTATAGTCCCCATCTTGCAGCTACAAGATTTCCTCAATGAGCTGCCCGCCAGAATTGGAGAGCTTGCACATTTTCGAAGAGTTTACAGAGCTTTGTAGAAGATTACTTTGCAGAGATTGGCTAAATTAATAGTCCATATTTTTAAAATTCAAATTTTTCCAATCTTATTTCAATCATGGACTTTTAATGTATCCAAACATGCACAGCATAATCAAAGATCTTATGTAATCATATCAATTGACCCCTTAGATCTTCAAATACTTCAATCGTTCTCAGTTATTTGCTCAGATTTTTCCCAATCCATTTTTCACATGATTGTATAGTTCTGCATGTTAAAAGGTTTTATAAAGCAAAAGACCAATTTTCTAGCCGAAAAGAGGCTTGAAAAATGGTTCAATTGAACGAAGAGCTTATTAAGATAGTAAATTTGTCCATGCCTTTTCCATCGAACGTGATAAAGGCTTATTCAAGAATAGATGTAGTCTTTACAAGCGGAGATCTTGCAAAAGAATCTGGCATCCCAAGATCCACAGCTAAATACTACATTCGAAGAATGCTTGAGATGCATATGATTTCGAAAGTTCCCTATCGGAAAAAGTATCAGAAGTACGCGAACGCAAGGTCTTTTTCAGATTGGCTTCAAGATCTGATCAGACTAGCTATAAAACCTTTAGAAGAAGGCTAGAATACGGCGGACGGGGAAATGTCGCTTAGAGAGCTTGCATCGAGGAGCAAAAGCGTAGGGAAAGGCGGTAGAGGGCATAAAGGTCGCATCCTAACGATTAAGGAGATAAGGAGAATCAGGAAACGTGGCTATAACGCTGAGAGGCAGTTGGTTAAGAAGTTGCGCGCCATGGGTTTCAAGTCACTTCGAGTCCCTGTTTCTGCCCCAAGTAAAGAACCTTTGCCAGACGTTTTCGCAGTTAAAGGCAGAAGTCTCATAGCCTTCGAAGTAAAGGCATTGGCTGCTGAGCGAGTATATTTCCGTAGGGATCAAGTTGAGAAGCTCTTGAAGTTTCTTGAAATGTTCGAGCTTTATGAGAACAAAGTAGCAGTTCTAGTTGGCAAGTTTCCGTACAAGTGGGTCTTTAAACAGGTTGGAAAAGTTGCCGACTACGTAATTCGAAGCGATGAGAGGAGTAATATAAGGCTTGATCGCATATAGAGAGGATGATACGCATTTAAGCAAATATTGAATTCGAGATCTATTGATATCTAGAAGTAACAGAACTTATTTAGGAAAAGCAGATAAGGCATTTCTAGTAACAACATCACTAACCTTGAGTGATTTCTCCTTCATAGAGGACTTTAAAATCTGGATAACTCAGGATTATGTCTGTCTGCGGGTCAATTATAATGTCTAGACCGTTAATTGTTATTCTGACAACAGCGTGTCCAGCATTAGGATCACTAAGATACGATAGCCAGTATGGTTTCCAAGGATAATATCCCGGCACGATAATTTCAATAGACGCGAATTCTTTCATCTCGTCTCCCCACAATGCGTAGTACGTGAAGCAATAGTATCCCTTCATTTCTGCTCTCAGAATGAAGTCTAGTGCAAACTCATGATAGGTATAATTAACTGTCCATTTAGCATCACTTAGATTATCAGCTATGAGAAAATTCTTTAGCTCAGCTAATGAACTGAACACCTTGGAGACCGTGAATGCAACCTTGCTGAAGCCCGTGTTTCCTATCGTATCGTTTGCGTATATGGTAAGGTTATATCGACCCGGAAGAAGATTCAGGGTTATGTTACCTGCTAGTGCAACAGTTTCTCCACCATTCAAACCGTAGCCTATCCAAGAGACTGGTTCGTTAATTATATAAGCTAGGTCAACGGCGTATGTATTAGAAGTAGTATTGTATATTGTTGTTTCTGGCGAAATTATTTTGATGACTGGAGGGGTAGCATCGATGGTGAAGGAAACAACTCCAACGACTACAGTTCTTACAATATTACTAGCATAAATCACGAGACTGTGCAATCCGTCCGATAATCTCGCTATTGTTGTATTACCTTCAAGCGTTTTGTTTGCTTGTCCATCTAAACTATAACTCAAACTATAACTCCCAAAAAAAGGTTGTTTACTTGAGGTATAGGTTAGGTGAATAGAATTGGTTCTATAAGTTGTTGCTTCCGGCGAAAGAATTGTGATTGTAGGTGGCGGCGACAAATAAACAGACATAATGAGAAACATGCATGCAAATATGGTAAGAGGAACTAAGAGAAACAAGGCTTTATTCCTTGCACTTCTCCTCTTTGTTCTTGATCTTCTCAAACCTATGCTTTCTTGCTCATCAAGGCTTTTTAGTTCATCTGCCACTCTTCTGGATACATGGACCCGACGCTTAATCCCAACATAAGGTGGTGGCATTTTTGGCAAACATAGACAGCTATGAGCTTCTGGCAAACGATGTTCTGTACAGAAAGTTTTTCCACAGTAGTTACATTTGAAAGGCAGAATCTCTTCTCAGCCACAAACTTCACATTGGCGATGACTCATTGCGCTTCTTCAGCTCGTTTGCCTATCTATAACTGTGCCGAATCAAAAATTATGTTTTTCCATTTATTCCCGTTGAATACTATTTCTGTCTGACGGGTTTGCTAGAAAAGTTTAAATAGGTTCCGTTCTTGATTCAACGAGCCAAAGTGATAATGAATATTCTTCGAACCATTAGGTTCATAGTTTAAATGAGAGAAACGTAGCGAACGCATAATAAAGTCTTGTCGATGATTTTGTATCCATCACCCACCGGCACTCTTAATTTACGGGTAAAAATAATGTCCAAAGCTTTGCAAGATCATATTTCATGAGGTCTCCGACCTTCATATATGGCCAGCGACTGAAAGAAGGTTTATTTGGAATTATTTTAAGTTTTGTGGATGAATTTTATGACCGAAATGGCAGGGCCTTTCAGCCCCGAGCGGATGAAAAGACATTTTTTTCATCCATGTCTTTCCTGTGGGAGATGAGTGCCGTAACAAGTGTTTTGCTGGCAATTAAATTTTTCTAGAGGTTAGTTCCGCGTAGAAGATTGAAGCATCGAGAAGATGACGCTTCTATATAGCCGCTTTTTCTTTCCGTAAGATTTATGTTCCCCCGCGACCTTAAAGAGTACACAAACACTGCAAAAAAAGGAACGTTTCTTGGTCTTTAGTGATGTGTAAGAGATTGGTAATACTTAAAAAACTAAAATAACTTTCGCCTATTTAATGCTTTGCCTAAGAATAATTTTCTGATGCCTAACGCCCACCTTAAACACCAACTAATTAGCTTTTCAATCATGACCCAGTGTTGTCGAACAACGCGATGGATACAAAATCATCGACATTTTCGTGAAGTTTCCCAATGAAACTCTTCACATTTTCTAACCAATTGAATTCAAAACCAAATTTGGGCGGAGTCCCTATTCTGAATTCATCGTCATCTTTATATTGCCTTAACGTAATTAAAAAAATGGGACAGTTGCGGATTCAGCATGAGCCTCGTCTTACGTTGGTTTGTTCGAGCCTTCCGGAAACCACCCGTAATAGTCTTTCTTGTCTTACTCCTAGGCTCTTGCCTCACAGGTTATGGCATCATCTATAATATTGCTGCTTCACATCAGTCAGAAATCAACCCAAACTTTTTACATTTTGAAACAGATTATGTTGAAGTTGAGCTTCCAAAAAATTGGATAACCTTCCAAGGAAAGGTTCAAAATACAACCGGATTATTCTTTTCTATAGTCTCTTATAATCCTTTCACTTGGGCATTTTTCCAGTTTCAGTTCTGCGATGAAAACGCCAAAATGTTTTTGTTAGAGAGATTGAATCTCACAGACGCCTCTCAGATGTTACAAAAAATCATTAATGATACTTACAGTGAGATTCTCGAGAAAAACAGTAATGTGACGCGCATATTCAATGAGAACGGCACTATGACCATATCAAATTTGACAGCTGAATATTCCATAATCACCCTTAGAAATGTACCTACTGAAACCAGTAACTTACATAATATCACGTCATTAATCGCGATTCATATAGACGAAAAAAGACTCATCTATATATCCTTTACATGCGATGAATCGAATTGGTCCAAGGAATCCGAATTATTTGCAATCATAGCCAAATACCTAAAGCTGGGATAAAGAAATGGGTGAAGCTCTATTCAACGAGATTGAAAAATGGGATTTAATATACGCCCTTATAGGCGGGGGATTAGGTTTCATCGTCGTTTGGGTTACATCGGTTCTTATCTTTGACCCAAATGGTATAGGAGCCGTATACTGGTCGCTTGCATCCCTAGGAATATTAGGCATCATCAGTTTTCAAGAACAGTTTGCACTCGCTTCAGCAATTATGCAGTTTGGAATAGTCCATCTATTAGGTGGTTTCTGCGGCGGGCTCTATACAGGCTACAAAGTGGAAAAGAAACTCAAATTTTTACTAATCATTCCAGGCATAGCCACCTTTCTAATCTCCTTCCTAATCTTCATTGCGTCCACCTATTTTCAAGGCGGGGCTGTGAATCTTTCAACTACAAACCTTTTAGGAACCGTTATTTTGCCTATAACCGGCAACTTAACAGGTTCATATTTAGGAGGCTACGCCATTAATTGGCCTACAAAAGAAGAGACTGAAAAGAAAGAGCCTAATTTGACTTGAAAAGGTTAGTTCGTAAAAGTTTGTGCTGATTTTAGATCACAATTAATATGGTTATATCATTAAGGTTTGTGCCAGTTGGTCCTGTAAGTATCAAATCGTTAATTTTTGAGAAGAAGGTGTACGAATCGTTTTCTTTCAGAGCCTCTTCAGCGTTAAGTCCAAGTTTCTCTGAGCGGGAAATTGTTTTTCCATCAACTACCGCTCCAGCCGCATCTGTAGGTCCATCCACACCATCAGTGCTTACAGAAGCCAAGACTACTCTATCTAAGCCTTGAATCTTCAATGCTGCTCCCAGGCAGATCTCTTGGTTTCGCCCTCCTCTTCCATTTCCTACGACCGTGACTGTTGTTTCTCCGCCAGCAATAATTCCAGCTGGTGGCGAAACTGGATTGCCCGAAGTTGATATTTCTTTTGCTACTCCGCCAATTACTGAGCCGACATATCTGGCTTCTCCCTCTAAGAAGGAAGTCAAGAGTAATGTATTCAACCTGAAGTCTTTCAAAGCATCTAATGCGGATTCGCAGGCCACTCTGTTATTGCCCACGATTACATTGAAGACTCGTTTGAAGGCGGGGTCGTCACTCTTCGGAGTCTCTGCAACTAAACCTTTCACCCCGCTCAGCAAAATCTTTTTAATCGATTCGGGAATTTTATTCCAGAGATCATACTTTTCAAGAATGTTCACAGCGTCCCCAAAAGTTGTTGAGTCTGGAACAGTTGGACCTGAAGCTATAACGTCCAAAGGGTCACCGAGGACGTCGGAAAGAAGTAGGGTAAGAAGGGTTGCTGGGTAAACAGCCCTTGCCAGTCGACCCCCCTTAAAATTTGAGAGATGCTTCCGTACAGTATTTATCTCGTTGATTGTGGCGCCTGACTTCAACAACATATCCGTCACTTTCTGTTTATCGGCAAGACTTATCCCTTCGCATGGTAGAGCCATGAGAGCTGAACCACCGCCTGAGATTAGGCCTATGACAAGGTCTCTCTCTCCGGCGTGACTTACAAGGTCCAGTATTTTCTTTGCGTTTTCTACACTGTTCTCCTTCGGAATTGGGTGACTTCCTTCGAGTATCTTGATTCGGCTTACTGTGTATTTTTTAGATTCTCCGTGAGGAACTACTATGTATCCGTCCTCAATCTTTGATCCAAGGATCCCCTCTAGCGCTTCAGCCATGCTTCCGCTTGCTTTGCCCCCGCCGACAACAAATATTTTGTTGAAAGATGCTAGGTCAAAAACTCTTCCATTCACGTGTAACTTATCTTTGCAGAGAGAGATTTTTGATTTGATTATGTTTTTAGGGTCCACTGCGTCAAGAGTTGTTTCAATCACGTCAAGAGCAATTCTTCTGGCTTTCCTATTCAGGCTCGTCTCAACATTCCTAAGTAGTTCATCCTTATTCTTTACTTTAACCATCCGCCTTCCCTTTCTATTTGAAGAGAAAATAGTTTCACCATTAATGGGAAAGTCAAGATTTATATTTTCTTCTTAAGCCATGAAATAGTTGGGGGATTCGAATAAGCCTGCCTGAATCACCTATTATTCGAAAGTCTATATCTTATGAGAAATTAGCTAACGATAAGGTACGTTGTATCCTTTGCGAAAGAAGGTGTGAAATCTCTCCTAGTGGAAAGGGCTTCTGCAAAACGAGGATGAATGCCAATGGGAAATTGATAACCCTAGTCTACGGAAACATTAGCGCTATAGAAAACAGACCTATTGAGATAAAGCCCTTCTTTCATTACTGGCCTGGTTCGACTGCCCTAACATTTTCAACTTGGTCATGCAACTTTGACTGCCCTTGGTGCCAAAACTGGGAACTTTCCAAAACCGTTCCAGACACTTCGAATTTTAGGTACATGTATCCAGAGGACGTTCTGAGTCTAGCAATTCAAGAAGGTTCAAATGGTCTCTGCTCAAGCTTCCAGGAACCTACTTTACTGACCGATTGGAACATTGACCTTTTCAGGTTAGGGAAAACCGCAGGGCTCTATTCATGCTACGTGTCCAATGGCTATATGACACTGGAAGCCTTGAAGATGCTTCGGGAAGCTGGGATGGACGGGTTAAAAATCGACATAAAAGGGGACGCTGAAACATACAAACGATTCTGTGGCAACATTGACGTGGAGAAGGTGTGGAGGAACGTGAATGAGGCTAAGAAGATGGGCTTTCACATCGAGGTTGTGAACCTCATAATTACATGCATCAACGATGATGAGGAAACCTTAAGATGCATAATCGAGCGACACGTTAAGGAAGCAGGTCCTGAAACTCCGCTCCACTTTACACGGTATTACCCAGCTTACAAGTTTGACAAACCAGCTACAAAGGTTGAGACATTAGAGAAGGCTTATGCAATGGCTAAAAAACTCGGGGTCTCCTATCCATACATTGGCAATGTGCCTGGGCACAGGTATGAAGATACTTACTGCCCAGGTTGCGGAGAGGTTCTGATCAAACGTTTGGGTCCGAGAATAGTTCGCTACCGCATTACTGAGGAGAAAAGATGCCCAAAATGTCGAACACAGATACTGATCAAAGGAAAACACGTCAAAAGGGTACTTTTCCGCATCTGATAGCGATTAGCGGTCAAAAAGGATGGTAAAAATGTCCTTTAGCTTTCATATCAGAAAATAGGCTCGAAACAGCCTTATTTTTAGTCTATAAAATTAGCCATATGTTCTTAACAAAATTTCGTTCAAAACTTACTTGTATCTTCAGAACTTACACTTCATCAAAGTTTGGAAAGAAGGAAAATTATGCCTTCGTCCCAAGCATCTTCTTGAGAGACTAATTATGAGACTAATTTTCCTCGCCAGTCTTGGTCAACAATTTTGTTCATAATCCGTAATGCAACTTTATCTTTTCTTTTTTGGCTTTAAGGACTAATTCTCTAACCATCTCTCATTAAGGGTTTGATTAAAAAAGAGAAATTGTCAGGAGCCAAACCAGATTGGCTGATTACTCAAACCAGACAAGGGAGAGTAGAACAAGGACTCCGAGGACAAAGGATGACAATTGGAGGGTTGAATTTAACGGTTGGGGTTCTTCTTTTCTGAGCTCGGGGATCAGGTCTGAACCTGCTATGTAAATGAAATTACCTGCAGCAAAAGGTATCAAGTATGCTGTCAAATTATTAATTATGGATCCTAGGCTGAGAGCGGTTATTGTTCCCCCAAGTGCTGTTAGGGCTGTCAAAAAGTTGTATAGGAGTGCCTTTTTCTTTTTGAATCCACCGTAAAGTAAGACTCCGAAATCACCTATCTCTTGCGGAATCTCGTGGAATATGACAGCCATTGTAGTTGCAATGCCTAATTGTGCGCTTACTAGATAACTTCCACCTATTATTAAGCCATCTAAGAAGTTGTGCACGGAATCGCCGAAGAGGTTCATGTAAGCAAAGCTGTGAGGGTGTTCTTCGGAAGTTAGGATGTGGCAGTGTCTCCATTGAAAGAACTTTTCAATAATGAAGGATGTGACAATACCTAGAAGAATGGATATGGATGCATCTATTCCGAAACCATTTTTCTCAACAGCCTCTGGAATCAAATGGATAAACGCATCTCCAAATAGCCCGCCCGCGGAGAAGCTGACCAGATACAGAATTATTCTTTTCAGATCTCTCTCTTTCAAGGTGAATGTGAGAATGCCAACTGTGGAGAGTAGGCTAACTATGATGGTGCTTATCAATCCGTTTATCCAAGCGCTCATCTTACTGCTTCACCAGCTAAAGGTATCGACGACACCTCTGAATTAATCATAAAAATTATTATTAGAGACCCTCAATATATCCATAATCTTTAAAACTGTTGCTGTAGATGAAGAATGTCCTCGAAGGAAGAGATAGTCATGGTAATGCGAGTGTTAAAGACTGACACGGATGGGCAACTCATCATAGAAAGAGTCATGTATACTAAGCGTTATTCTCTGATTCTAGATAAGGAAAGATGTGTTGGATGTGGAATATGCGAAACCGTATGCCCAAGAGAGGCTATAAAGACCATTAAGCCAGTCAGGATTAAGGATAGCGGACTTAGGCGTCCAAATATAGATATTGACGAGAAAAAATGCAACTATTGCGGAGTGTGTAATGCAATATGCCCTTTTGGGGCGTTAAGTTTGGTGATTAACGGTATCAAGACCGTTCCAGTCACGGAGAAAGAGAGCTTCCCACAGTTAATTCACCAGGTCGATATTGATGAGGCAAAATGTCCGATTGACTGTGATCTCTGTGCAGAGGCTTGTCCTTTCAATCTTATTAACGTTAGAGTTGACGAGGTTAGCGGTAAGGTCAAGGTTGATGTGGATAGGGAGTATTGCCCAACCTGCCGTCTCTGCGAGGTTAAATGCCCCTACGATGCAATAAATGTGCGAAAGATAATAAACGGCTTCATCAAAATTAACAAAGATAAATGCCCACAAGGTTGCCGTGACTGCGTTGATGTCTGCCCAGTGCCCAATGTTTTAAATATCTCAGCGGATGGCAAAGTAGAGGTCGACGAGTACTGCTGTATCTATTGTGGAGTCTGTAAGATAGTATGCCCCGTTGATGAAGCTTTAGAAATCCAAAGAACCTCCATCCATCATACAAACATTCATTCTGGCGCATGGAACAAAGCCCTTGAGAAATTAACCTCCACAAAGAACATGGCCAAGGAACTTCATAGTAAAATAGCATTGAAAGCTAGAGAATCAGTTAAGAGACGTTTTAGTTGAGAAGGCAACCCAAATGGTTGAGGATTTAAGGATCGGTGTCTTCGTCTGCCATTGCGGGTTAAACATAGCTGGCGTTGTGGATGTCGAGGCGGTGACTGAGTATGCGCGCAAATTGCCAAACGTTGTCTACGCGGTTCATAACCGCTACACATGCTCCGATCCGGGTCAAGAAGAGATACGTAAAGCAATAAAAGATTATAATCTTAACAGGGTTGTCGTCGCCGCCTGTTCCCCGCGTATGCACGAGTTTACTTTCCGCCGAACAGTCTCTGAGGCTGGTCTAAACCCGTATCTCTTCGAGATGGCTAATATTCGAGAGCACTGTTCTTGGTGTCATCCTAGTACGCCTGAAGAGGCAACTGAGAAAGCAAAAGAGATTGTCAAGATGGCTGTCGCGAAGGTCAGGCTGCTTGAGCCTCTAACGCCAATAGAGGTTCCAGTAACAAACAAGGCTCTCGTCATAGGAGGAGGCATAGCTGGGATAAGCGCAGCCCTGGACCTTGCGGAGATGGGCTTCAAGGTCTACTTGGTCGAGAGGAGAGAGAGCATCGGAGGGCACATGGCTCAGCTTGACAAAACATTTCCAACATTGGACTGCTCAATCTGCATTGAAGGTCCAAAGATGGTTGATGTGGATCGCCACCCAAACATTGAGATAATATCCTTCGCCGACATAGTAAGCGTCGAGGGATATGTGGGCAATTTTAAGGTGAAGGTCCGAAAGAATCCGCGTTACGTGATTGAGCAGAATTGTACAGGCTGCGGCGAGTGCCGAGATGTCTGCCCAATTGAGTTCCCAAATGATTGGGACATGAATATGGGTGTTAGGAAGGCTATTTCAGTTCCCTTCGACCAAGCTGTCCCGCTGGTCTACAGGATAAACAGGGATTACTGCATCGAATGTTACAAATGTGTTGATGCATGTGGAGCACGCCAAGCAATAGATTTCAGTCAAGAGGCGGAAGAGGTTGAGCTGGAAGTAGGCGCAATAATCGTTGCGACAGGTTACGATGTCTACTTGCCCGAGGAAGGAAACATCTACGGATACGGTAAATACGACAACGTAATTTCAAGCCTCGAATTTGAAAGGTTGATTCTAGCGGCTGGTCCAACTGGCGGGCATGTCATTCGGGCTTCTGATGGGAAAAGACCGAAAGTCGTCGCCTTCATACAGTGTGTTGGCTCAAGGGACACGAACCTTTACCCCTACTGTTCAGGTTTCTGTTGCATGTATACGCTTAAGCATGCGGTTCAACTCAAGGAACATTACGGCCAAGATGTGGAAGTGTGTGTCTTCTACATGGATATGCGTAGCAACTTCAAAGGATACGAAGAGTTCTATTCACGTGCGAGGGAGATGGGTGTAAACTTCATAAGGGGCAGGGTCTCGAGGGTTGTCGAGCTCCCAGAAAATAAAAACTTGATAATTCACGGCGAGGATACATTACTTGGGGAACCAGTCAGACTTGAGGCGGAGATGGTTGTATTAGCAACAGCAGCCGTCCCAAGTCTAGATGCAGCAGAGATCTCAAAGATTCTTAACATAACAAGGGGGACGGATGGATTCTTTATGGAGAGCCACCCGAAACTGAAACCGATTGACACCCCGGTTGACGGCATCTTCCTTGCAGGTGCATGCCAAGGACCTAAAGACATTCCATACAGCGTCTCTCAGGGAAGCGCGGCAGCTGCCAGAGCTGCGACCATACTTTCGAAACCTTATGTGAAGATTGAGCCTATAGTCGCGGTCATCGACCCAGAGCGGTGCCGTAATGTCAAGGTTAAATGTGGAATCTGCGCGTCCAAATGTCCTTACGGCGCAATCAAGGCTGAATTGGGCAAACCGGCTGAGGTTAGAATAGCAATGTGCCATGGTTGTGGAACATGCGTTGCAGAGTGCCCATCTGACGCGATTAGGCAGATGCATTTCACGGATGCCCAGATATTCGCTCAGATACAAGCCGCTTTGGAGAATAATCCGGAAGATAAGATTATGGGTTTCTGCTGCAACTGGTGTGCTTATGCTGGAGCTGACTTAGCTGGGACTAGCCGCTTTGAGTATCCGCCAAATATTAGAATCGTGAGGGTTATGTGCTCTGGGAGGATTGATCGGGACTTCGTTCTTGAGGCTTTCCGCCGCGGCGCTGGGATGGTTCTCATCGGCGCATGCCATCTACCATACGACTGCCATTACATCGACGGGAACTGGAAGATGAAGGCTCGAATGGACGTTTTGGGGAAGATGCTTGAGAAGATGGGCTTGACGCCCGAAAGGTTCAGAGTTGAATATATATCGGCTGCTGAGGGTGTAAAATTCGCTCAAGTAGTCAGAGAGATGACTGAAAGGATGAAGGAGTTGGGGAAAGAAAGAATTAAGGCAGAGAATGAGAAGCTTAAGCCCTTAATTGACCAGATATTTGCTAGGAAGGAACGGTAAGATCAATTCGTTTCTTTATAAAATATGCGAAAAAGTTTTAAGTTGTGACCTTGTTATTCTTTAAACATGTCTATAACTACACCTGAAGAGGTACGTTTAGAAATTTTAGAGTTTCTTCACAAAATGTCTCGGGAAGATATTACCGGGTGGGGAGTTGACAGAGACATGCTTCAAAGAAAATTAGGAATCCCGGAAAAGGACATGGATGCTAACATACTTTATTTGGCCCAAAGAAACCTGGTTCAACTTGTTCAAGCACAGAATGTCCTCTGGCTCTGGGCGAGAATAACGCCATTCGGCTCAGAAGTAATCCAGAACAAAAAGGCCTATGAGCAGCAGTTCCCATTCCTCAAAGCAGGCAGAGGCAAATAACGAAGAAGGCTGAAATCAGAACCTTTTCCCGACAAGTTAGTCGAGGCGACTATAAAGCAATCGCAAAAGAAATCTTTAGGTTCAGAAAATAAATGATTCGTGGAGCCTCGGGCGGGATTTGAACCCGCGACCTCCGCCTTACCAAGGCGATGCCCTAGCCGACTAGGCCACCGAGGCATTTAGTGTTCATTTTTTCTTTAGTCGATAATGAAAAATAGTGACTAAACATATAAAAATATTTTAGGTGAAGTTTTGCGACATCTTTAGTAAAACCTTTTTTTGAAACTTAGAGTAATGTTATGGCAAGAAGGCTTAATGGTCACCTACCAAACCTTTCTCACTCTTAATATGTAGAAGAGATGTACGCAGATTCTCCACGGAAAAGAAGTAGCGATCTAAAACCGTAAAGTACTTAACAGCATATTCGTAAGACTAAACTTGTTGCTAAAGGATGCTGAATTAGTGCTGTAGCATAGGGAAACAATTAAATCTTAGAGAAGCATGATATAGGGTCAAGTTGCCCGAGGTGAGTTGATGCCAATCAAAGCCTACGTCCTTCTGAAGGTAAGTTCTGGAACGGAGAGGGAGGTCTGTAAAAAGATTTCAGAATTCGATGAGGTTGTGGATGCAAGTATAGTCTACGGCGAATTTGACTTAGTTGTGAATTTGAATGTGCCAGAGCTTGAAGCCTTAGAAGTCTTCCTATCCGAAAATATCAGGAGCATACCAAGTGTAATGTTGACATCCACAATGATCGTTGCCAGAGAATACAAAGGAAAATCTGTTAGAAATTCCCTGAAAACTTAAACCATTTTTTGACTTTAAAGATTGAAGCGAAAAGCCTGACGCCTTGTAGGTTGTATACCTAAAAGTTTAGTTTTTCAGCCTCAAGGTCTCTGTAGATCTGCGAACAACATAATGGAGAAAATTTGATTTCTAGACCGAGCTCCCTCGCCCTTTCTATCGCTTCTAAGCTTGGAAAAGCTATAGCGTTTACTCCAGCTTCCACCGCAAGTAGGTCAGTTTCTACGCGGTGTTTTCCCTTAGGTCTTGCGCATCCCAAAGCGATAGGCAAGTTAGGCATCATAAATCTCGCCTCAATTAGAACCTTTACTATTGCCCTAGGTGGCGGAGGTTTTACATCTTCCATCAATGTCCCCTTAATTGGAGAGAAAGCTATTATTATAATGGCTGATGGTTTGTGCTTAGATATCATCCTCAAAGCCATCATCTCTCCCTTCAGGTGACCGTAATGGATGCCCACAAGAATATGTGGCGTGAAGGGTATGCCTGACTTATCCAGGGCTTCAAGGGTCTTCTCATAATCTCTTATCGAGGCATCAAGATTGTAAACCTTCCTTATTGTTTCATTTGAGCCAATTATGTCAACGGAGACAACGTCGACACATGCCTTTCTCAGCATCTCAGCGGTCTCCAAACCTATCAAACCTGTGTGGACAACGATTGTTAGACCCAACCTATTTTTAATCTCAGCAATGGCATCCGTGAACCTGCTGATTGGAACTGAACCGTCTGGGAGACAGCCACCGCTTATGAGACAACCCACTGCACCCTTACCTTTAATCTCGCTGCATACTCTCAGCAGCTCTTCAGGTGTCCTAGCAGGAATCATCGTCTTGAGCAGTTTCGCCTCACAGTGACGGCAGTTCAAAGAGCATAAACTGCCAGTGACTGATATTGAAGGGAAAGAGGTTGATGAAGGCTCGTAATATTTGTTCCTATAATAGGAAAAACTTGGAATGTAAAAGTAGATTCTTCTTCCAAGGTTTTTCCAGCTAATCTCACGGGCGCGGAGCATCCTTGAAAGAGTCTTGGAAGGGGTCAACTTCACATTACCCAAGGTGCTTTCGCTTCACATTTTCTTCAGATAGAATAGCTGCCACCATAAGGGGAAGAATCACTGTTGCGTCGCCTTCAATGGTGACATGCTTCGCTGCCTCCTTAACCTTCCCCCAAGAGATGGCTTCGCGTACCCTTGCTCCAGAGAGGCTTCCGTCCCACTCAACCGCGGTCGTTATGTAGACGGCGTAGTCTAAGCCTCCTCTAAACTGGTTCCACCATATTACATGGTGCTTCGAAATTCCTCCACCAATGACTATGGCGCCAGTCTTTTCAGAGTCGAAGATTATGTCATTAAGTTCCTTTTCATCCCTGAGTAGGTCTATCTTAAAATTGTGGTCCTGCGAGAATAGCCAAATATGGTAGCCAACAGCCCCGTCAACTACGCCTGGAACGTAAACTGGAACTTGCCTTTTAGACGCCCAATAAAGGATTGAGTCTTCGGCGCATATTCTCTTCCCCATCTCCCAACAGAGTTCCTTGCTGGAGATTTCTCTGCGTCCTTCTTTCCAAAGTTCGGACATAAGTTCTTGCATCTTCTCCTCTATGATGAGACCATAGCTCTCGTTAGGCACAAGTATGTTTCCAAGACGGTTTATTCCCCTTCTGTGAAGCTCCCTATCATCAAAGTCGAATGAGCCTCTATAGTATTTTTTCCAGCTCCTTGCCAAGTCATGGTCCAGGGCTCCGCACGTAGTTATAATGACATCGGCCAATCCTTGCTTAACCATCTCTTTGATGACCCCCCTTACTCCAGTTGCGACTATTGATCCAGGGAAAGATAGGAACTTAACGCATCCCTCATCTGCAAACATGCTCTTAAGGATGTCGACTCCGGATGCAATCTTTTCAGCAGTGAAACCCCACGCATCTCTCATCTGCTCAATGAGTTCACGGACCGAGATTTCTCCACGTATATTATAATCCTTAATAGCTTCACCTTCGATTTTCAAGCCCATCCTTCCAACTTTAACAGCGTTAGAGTAAATGTTCGCCCTCCTATATCATTTTTGGGAGAAGCACAAAACCTTTTAATCACCTCCCAAAATATCTCGTAAAGGTTATAGACCCATTTAAGAATAGAAGGGAGCGAGAAGACGCTTGTCCCAATTATAGATAAGGTTGATGGTGTTTCTCCCTTGCCGAAGAATGTAAGAGTCTCTTTAGGATCTGCAGTCATTCTCGGATTAGCCGAAATGAGGATGGATACTGAACCCACAACAGTCTACCTCCTAACATACAAAAGAGGGAAATGCCTAGCAAACTGCAGATTCTGTCCACAATCGAGAACCAGTAGAGGAAGAACAGACATGCTTTCAAGAGTGGTTTGGCCTGTCTTCGAAACGGCTGAAGTAATCCCGCGCATTGCAAGCGTGTTCAAAGAGGGAAGAGTTAAGAGAGTATGCATTCAAGCTTTGAATTACCGGAAGGTATTGGACGATTTAGTTTCTTTGGCGCGTCAAATCCGCTCATCTTCCCCAATACCAATCTCAGTTTCATGCCAACCGCTGAACAGGGAAGGAATGCTCAGACTTGCAGATATAGGCATGATAAGGGTAAGTGTTGCATTAGACGCCGCGAACGAAATGCTTTTCGAAAAAGTAAAGGGAAGATACGTAGGTGGACCCTACACCTGGAAAGGGCATCTTAAAGCCCTAGATGAAGCTGTTAAGACCTTCGGAATAGATAATGTCACCACACATCTCATCGTAGGGTTAGGAGAAAGTGAAGAAGACCTTATCAGAACAATTCAAAAATGCGTAGACCTAGGCGTATACCCAAGCCTCTTCGCATTCACACCTATAAAAGGTACGGAAATGGCGGATAACCCTCAACCACCCTTAGATCTTTATAGAAGGGTGCAAGTTGCCCATTACCTTATGACGCAGGGAATAAATCGTTATGAAGATATGAAGTTTCATGGCGGGCGCTTAGTCGACTTTGGGGTTTCCGAAAAAATACTTCGCACCGTCATAGAATCAGGAGAACCTTTCAAAACTTCTGGTTGCCCAGGCTGTAATAGACCATACTATAACGAGATGCCAGGTGGACCCATATACAACTTTCCAAGGCAGCCCACATCTGAGGAGATAAGCGAAATCAAGAGGCTATTAAACATTTGAAACTTAAGTATGGGACATTTACTCCATAGATGAAAAGTAGTTGTCTGATTTGCGTCGCAAAGTTTTTTCGGTTTGCGTCACAGCTCGAGTTATAAAGGGCTAAAAATGGGTTGCTTCAGAAAATTAGACGGAATAAATTGTTTCAATCAATTGCGGAGGTCTTCCCACAATTTCCTTTCTTAAGTTTTAGAAACTCTAATAAGATTTGAGGTATAATCTGTTATTTAGCATCTGAGCGAGGTAAGAGGTCGACGTAAAGATGATTTATGAGAAGATAACTGGTCGGAGGACGATTAGGCGTTATAAGCCTACGCCTGTTCCTAAAGAGGTTTTAGTGAGGTGCGTGGACGCTGCGAGGCTTTCGCCTTCAGCAGCCAATCGCCAGCCCTTGAAGTACATAATCATTGATGATGAGAGCCTCCTTAAATCGGTCTTCGAGACGCTGAGGTGGGCTGGGTATCTGCCGGGATACAAGCATAGAGAAGAGGAGATGCCTAGAGCTTACATAGTTATACTTTTGGATAGAAACATAAGTGCAGAAGCAGGCTATGACGCTGGCATAGCTGCGATGAGTATATCTATGGTTGCGTATGATGAAGGGTTAGGCTCATGCATACTGGGATCCGTCGACCGAGACAGGTTGAGGAATTTGTTGAATGTGCCAAGCAACCTTGAGATCCTCCTCGTCGTCTCCCTCGGTTATCCTTCTGAAAGGTCGGTTGTTGAGAAGGTGAAGGGCGACGATGTCAAGTACTGGCTCGATGAGAATGGGACGCTTCATGTGCCCAAGAGAAGCTTAGAAGAGATTGTCAGGTGGAACGGCTACAAGTAATCCACACTTGAAAAAGGCATCAGCCTCTCTAATAAAAAACTATATGCTAAAACCAATGGGATAGAAGGCTGGGGCGCTAGAGATGAACTTAATTGCAAAGTATTAGTCCGCCTTTAAAAAAGGTTATAATATTTTGAAGAAACCTTAAAGAGAGTCACAGTTAGGATTGATGCGTAGCCCCGTAATTTTATGCTTTAACAAGCTGTAAAAACAGAGATCAATTCAAGATGACCCGGGCTAGAGGCAGAGTTCTTAAATAGAGATAAGTAATAGAATAAAGCGTCAAGCTCGCGGTGAGCATGTGCCTTACTGTCCCAAATGTGGAAAAAAGGTTTCCGAAGAGATTAATTATTGCCCAAATTGCGGGGCTAATCTAAGGCTTAAAAGACCTTACCCTATAAGCGTAAGAAGGGAGAAGGGTGAAAAGGAGGAGACTAGCCCAGCCATTCTACTTGCAATCGGTTTGATACTCATACTGGTTGGGATCTTGTCAGTTATAATCAACTTAGGAATAACAATTTTACAGAGAGCATGGCCATATTTTCTGTTTCTTCTAGGCTTACTCATCATTGTGGCCGCTGTTGTGGCAGGTGTGACAGCGGCGAGGAGACATCCGCACCCCTTAAAGGAACCAGCCGAATAGGAGCCTATATAGCCTATGCTCCAGTATGTGAAGGGTGTTTGCTCTGCCGAAGATTCGGAAATAGTTCTTGCCCATTGCTTCAACCATGTCGCCAATGTCGTAACGTGGAAACATGCATGAAGATATTATCAGCCTTCCCCATTCTCCCCTTTTGAGTTCATGGAGCATCCTTACCCCTTTACGCGTTTCGACTTCAAAGAGGTACTTGTCATAATTAGGCACCACATAAGGGTATGTATCAATCTGCTGGGCAAAGACCCCCTCAGTTGCGCTGTAGATCTCGACCACCGCTACGTCGCCGAAATACTTGCGAAGCCTTGGCGCATACCTATAATGAATCTTTCGGACGCTTGTGCAGAAAATACCTCGAAGATTCCACACCTCCTTTGGAAGTCTTCCAAATTCTCTTTTGACGAACCTAGCGAAGGATAAGATAACCGGTGCGACGCCCATCGCTGCTGTTACCTTTTCATCTAAGGCTTTTGCGTAAACCAGCTCAAACCTTCTTTCCCAGTCGAGCTTTGTAATTCCCGGTCCCAAAGCGTCAATCTCATCTTGTATTGGGACAAGCCTCGCACCAGCAAGCGATGGGAAAAACCTTGCGTAGGTT
>CAYSEL010000040.1:0-4863 GCA_964430035.1 uncultured Candidatus Bathyarchaeia archaeon | reverse complement strand
GTGTAAAATTTGGATATTATTTATGAGGGGAGACCCAATGGAGTTCTGCGAGAAATGTGGCACTCGACTCGTCCCAAAACGTAAGAAAGACTCGAAAGAAGTCTTCTTATTCTGCCCTAAATGCGAATACAAAAAACCAGCGGAAAGCTTGGTCAAAACCCCAGTAGTTTCAGAGGTTAAACCAGAAAGCCCTATCGTTGTCATCAGTAAGAGAGAACAGAAACTTAAGACAATGCCGACAATCGCGATTGAGTGCCCGAAATGTAAGAATAACCAGGCCTATGTCTGGCAGGTTCAGACGAGAGGGGCTGACGAGTCTTCAACCCAGTTCTTCAGATGTACAAAATGCAACTATACATTCAGAGAATATAGTTGAGGCTTTCTTCCCCAACGTTCAGTCGAACCTTATTTTGGCTCTTCATTAAAGAATCCCTTTCCGAGGGCACTGGTTTAAATCATGGTTTTTATCCAAAACATAATAAGGAAAACATGAAAAGAATTATGCGTATGAATATACAATTGTGGTGGGCTGTTCTTGTTTAAGGTTAGGTTGTCCGATGCGAAGATGTTTAGAGACGCAATAACCGCAATCTCCACACTCGTCGATGAGGGAACATTCAAAATAGACTCTGAAGGGATAAAACTAAGGGCAATGGACCCATCCCGCGTCGCTATGGTCGACTTTGCGATGCAAAAGACAACTTTTGAAGAGTACATCGCTGATAAAGATATGAAGATTTGTCTAAACCTCACTGAACTTCTTAAGCTACTTAAAAGAGCTGGAAAAGATGAAGCGGTTGAGCTTCTGCTCGACGAGAATACTGGACAATTCATTGCAACGATGATTGGAAAGTACATCCGCACTTTCAGGATGCCTACCCTCGAGGCAAGCGAGGAAGAGGTTCCAACACCTAAGATTGTCTTTAACGCGAAGGCCACCGTCACGACGGAGGGTCTACACCAATCCCTTGAGGACGTAGCCCTCGTAAGCGATTATGTCCGTTTAGAAGCAGACGGAGAGAAGCTGGTGATGAACGCTAAGGGTGACATAATGGGCGCAAATGTGGAACTTAGAAAGGGGAGCGATGCTCTCCTATCATTGGAGGTTAAGGAGCCGTCAAAATCGTCTTTTCCACTCAGCTACCTTTCAGAGATTGTTAAGGCTGCGGCTGCAACCTCAGACATTGTGACTATCGAGTTCTCGAACGATATGCCCATCCGCCTAGACTTCAAACAGAGATATGATGGCACTTTAATCTACTATCTCGCACCTAGAATAGAGGTTGAATAGGAAAAACGAGATTGAGATTTCCAAAAGGAAGCTGAGTTGGCTCTAACTAGAAGTGACTTAGCGAAGTATCCGTTTACGCTGGACGCTGCAGAATTTGTGAAATTGTTAGACTTAAGAATAGAGAATCTTGAAAGTGATGATTACAAACCAATTGTAGAGAGGGCGGAAGAAAGGCTGAGGAAAGCCCTCAGCGACGACTGGACTAAAGCAGAATATAGCCAACTTTTAGAAGACGTGGAGATACCGGATGTTGAGATACCCTCCTTTCCGTTAGCCGTAATGATGGCGGCAGCCTCAGGCAACGAATACATCAAAAGGCGTTATGCGCTTTTTGAAGCGAAAAGAGCCTACGAAATCATAAGGATGGAAGAGAAGCTGGAGAAGATTCTTGAGATTGCCAGAGCATTCGACTGGAAGGTCAGAATAGTGACGGAGAAGGTTGGCGGCAGAAAGTTTGATTTCGCTCTTTCACTTCGGGATTTTTTGAGGAACACTGGGCGGTTCCACGAGAAAGAATGGAAACTTGTCAACAAGATTCTCTTGAAAGGAGAGGTCTACTTGACAAAACACGAGGTATCTCGACTACTCCAAGAAGAAATTCAGAGGAGAATTGAGAGAAGGCTGAATCCTGAATTTAGGCCTAGCTTGCCAGAAAGCATCCTTGAACGTGTTGAGAGGCTGAAGCAAGAGTATTCAGGTAAAGCGGAGAAGGCTCAACTGCAGAGGTATCCGGATAGCGTAGTTAACGAGGCTTTCCCGCCATGCATCAGCCAAATGTATGGAGCAGCCAAGTCTGGAAGCCACCTCTCACATATTGAACGTTTCGCTTTGACGTCTTTCCTATTAAATATAGGCATGAAACCCGAGGATGTCATAAACCTTTTCAGGTCCTCAGCCGACTTTAACGAGAGGATGACCCGTTACCAAGTTGAACACATATCTGGCGAAAGGGGGTCAAGGACCCGGTATGTTCCGCCGACATGTGAAACCTTAAAGACACATGGCGTGTGCCCCGTAGCGGAAGGTTTCTGCGGTAGATTCCGTCACCCACTCATCTATTACCGTAAAAAGACGGGAAGGCTTAAGAGCGAATCTACTTCAAGTTAATGTTAGAGATGGATACGCTGGCGTTTATCCAGAGTAAATTCTCCGAATATTATGTTGAAGAGGCAGAAAACATTGATGCCCCAGCATCGATTGAGCAGAGGGAATTCGGCTTCATCCTCTTCAAAGAGAAGATCATGATAAGGCATAAGGGTTTCAAAAGGTTTGAAGACTTCGTCTCTTTCTTGAAGCAAACTGCTCCAGCTCATGTCTATTACTCCACAGCCTATTACCAGACGCCGGAAGAAAGGATGGAGAATAAGGGTTGGCTAGGGGCGGACCTTTACTTCGACATAGACGCGGATCACATCCACACAGCATGCGGTAAGATTCATGATAGGTGGACATGTAAAGGGTGCGGTTTTGCTGGGAGAGGCATGGCGCCGGACCAGTGCCCTATCTGCAATAACAGAAGCTTTGAAGAGAAGATCTGGCCATGTGAAGTCTGCCTCGAATCTGCAAAGTTAGAGGCTGTGAAACTCTTGGACATTTTAACCGAAGAATGCGGTCTCTCCCCAGAGGAGGTGAAGGTGTCGTTCAGTGGGCATAGGGGCTACCATGTTCAGGTTGAGGATGAATCCCTACGCAGCTTAGAGTCGGTTGCGCATAAAGAAATAGTTGACTACGTCACGGGAACGGGACTGGACCCACTATTCCATGGGTTTGAAGTCTCAGGGTTAAAGAGGCGGAGGTTCACAGCTGGTCCAAAGATGGATGATTTTGGATGGAGAGGAAGGGTTGCTAGGGGGATACGTGACCTATTCGCTTCAGCTACAGAAGAGGACCTCAAATCCTTGGGCTTAAACAAGAAGGCAATAGACGAAATTATAAAGAGTAAGGAAGGCATTCTGAAGAGTTGGGAAAGGGGAGGTCCATGGAAAATTCTTAAAGGCATAAACTTTGAACAGTGGACTGCAATCATTAAGCGCGCGGTTGAGAGCCAATCGGTCAAAATCGACACAGTTGTAACGACTGACATCCATAGGCTGATAAGGATGCCTAAGACACTCCACGGAGGCACAGGCCTTTTGAAGGTCTCTTTCCCAACAGATGATATTGAAGAGTTTGACCCCTTGAAAGACCCCGTTGCATTCAAAAAGGGAGAGGCAACAATTTATGTTGAGGAAGCCCCAAAATTTAGGCTGGGAGACGAAGAGTTCGGCCCCTTCAAAAACGAGAGTGTTGAGTTACCTATGGCCGCCGCTATCTTCCTCCTCTGCAAAGGTGCTGCGAAGGTGATTACATAGCCTTGTATGATGAACTCTTTGAGGCTTGGAAGAAGGAGAGAGAAAGCTCAGAGATTCAACCCTTGCCTAAAGATTTCTACGGCAGAATAGCGGAGTACATTAAGAAGATACGTGAAGAGAGGCGGATGCTTGATGAGAAGACTGTTAGGGGAAGGCTCATACAGAAGGAGGAAGAGAACGCCAAAAAAATGGTTGAAGAGCTCATATGGGCAAGATATGAAAAAATGGTAGCCGTCGCCGCGGGGGGAGGAACAGTGCCTACTTCAACCTTAACTGAGGAGGAAGAAAATCTATACCGGAAAACCGCATCCCAAACCGAGTCTTTTCACGCCTTCATAAGAAACCTCCTTCAAGGTCGACTTGGTAGAGAAGGGAACCGTGAAGCCGAAAAGGTGGTAGTTGTTAGAATCCTTAGAGAGATACCTGAGATAGTAGGCGTAGACATGAAGGTCTACGGACCCTTCAAACCCGAGGACATTGCAACCCTCCCAAAAGAGAATGCAAATATCCTTATCAAGCAGGGAGCAGCAGCCGAGGTTGAGGTGCCCAAAAACTAGGTTTTAAATAAAGTCCACGTCTTCTTCTAGTTGAAAGATTAGACCAGTATAGACAATGTGCTACTGAAGAGCGTATTAAAGGTTTGATGAAGAGAATCGAGAAAGAGACTGGAGCCGCCATTCTTAAAGGCCCAACAATTATTTTAGGTAGATTAATGGAGCTGTCTGAATTTGCGCTCCAAAAGGAAAGACAGTTTGCGGCGCAAATTAAAGGCTCTTCCAAGATAAAGAGACAAAAATTCCATGGTCTAATGTAAAGATCTGATATAGACCCTTAATAAAGGGTTTAATTTAAAAATACTTAAAGATTCAGCGTTTTCAAGATTAACCACGCATAGGCCTTTTTTAGAATCTCGTCCAGACGCTGAACCTTTTTAGGCCCGACACCTTGGGCGGTTGGGAACCGCGGGCTGAACTGGTCGGCCGAAGCCTTCCAGCGTACACCCCGGCTCCATCAAACCCATCTTCTATGGGAGCCCTCGTCCTTGACTGAGGCTCGTCGCCGAGTCTCCTGTCAAGGATTGGCCGCCTCTTCTCGGGAGCGGCTTCGAGCTTAGATGCTTTCAGCTCTTATCCGCAGCAGCGTGGCTGCCCGGCAGTGCCCTGTCGGACAACCGGTAAACTAGAGGCTACAGCGTCCCGTTCCTCTCGTACTGGGAACCCT
>CAYSEL010000039.1:0-7500 GCA_964430035.1 uncultured Candidatus Bathyarchaeia archaeon | reverse complement strand
CACCCATACATGAGGGGGTGTTGAGCTCCTTGGTCTATGAGTTTATTGTCAGAGGTGCATACCATTACAGCGTCCACTCTTGCTAATAACTGGTTGTCTCCGCACTTTGGAACTTCAACCGTTGTTAGTTTTAAGTTTTCTATGCCAGCTCCGGAAAGAACTAAAGCCTCCATTGACTTAGGCACTTCATAGTTTCTCTCTATCCGCATGTAACGATCCAATTTACTCATGTCACTAATCCTTCCTATTATTGAAAAAAACTTTTTCGCCTTTATTATCTCTTTCTGAGGCAATTTAAACCCTTCATGCCTTGTATAGTTATGCCTTAGCTTCCTCTTTGGATTTAGCACGCGCCGTATCTAGTTAATTTCAAGGAATTTTTATATGGGTTTTTAATTAGCTTTTTGTTTTTTCTGCGGTATGAATATTGAACTATAGGGTCTCAGTACATGTATGTCAACAACTACCAGCTCATTATGACCCTCCAATCCATAAACACCTACACAAAAAATAATTACTACACAAAGCATCTTCTTCTATAATTCTGTACAAGGAAACCTTTTCTCATGCAGATCTGCGTAATAGTTTGTTCGAGAAGGGGTTCTGGAACTTTTTCCTAGTGGTCAAAATGATTCTGCTAGAATGAATCTTCAGAGATTCTGACCTACGCGGTGTAACTTGAATCGAAGAAATCCCTTTTTATTCTTTCAGACACCGAATCTCTTATATTCTTCAATCCTCCTTCCTGAAGCAGAAAATCAAATCCATTTAAAAGTGTATTGGTTTCTTATGAACTTCGAGGGTGATTATTTCCCATGGCTTTATATCAAAAGTTATATTGTTTTCGTTAACTTGAATACTGCCTGCTTCATCCACTATCTCTTTACCGTTAAAATCTGTTTTTATCCCTGAACTCGCTTTAATAAGCCTTTTTGTCCTCATAAAATACTGATGAAAGAACAATATTAGATGGTCTAATATTTAGAAGAGTCATATGATCTGGAAGATAAGGTTGAGTTGTTTCTCCAGTCACAACAGATTTCAAAGGATTTTGGTATTCCATAGACCTGCGGAATACTACACTCTCATGCCAATTTCTAAGGTGAAGATACAAAGAATAAACGGACATTTCGGGATCATGTCCCTCAATCGCAGGATTCATTTCTGATAACGAACCTGTCTTAGGTAGAGTCATTACCGAAAGTAAGGTTACTTCTATGCTATTTTTTCAGGATTAAACCTGGCACCCCAACTGACTTTATCTTTTATTCTCAGAATGATCGAAACCCCGTATTTTCCGTCGGTTGAAGTACAGTCAAGCCATCCTACCGCATAAAAAACACCTTCGAAACCAGGATAATATCTTTCGACACCCAAATATGGTTCCAGTCTTGTCGTTGAAGGTCTTTCCACAGACATTGCAGAAGTAGCGCTTAAGGCTAAGCCTGTAATTTCCATGGCCCTTCAACCTAGTAAACCAGCATCTGGGACAATATACGCCGTTCCGCCACCTAACCATGCTAAAAAGCCCGAAACAAGCCTCCTCACTCGAGAAAAGATCAAAAGATCCATAAAGAAACATCAGAAGCCAGTCAAAAAATCTTATTTATGAGGGAAAAGATCGACAAAATCGAAAACCTAGAAGAAAGAACTGAGGATACGAAGGTTTACACTGGTATCAAGAGAAATAATCAACTTCAGATGTTTTCTACCCAGTAAGCTCCTTTCTCAGTCAGTTCTTTTTTCCATATTGGGGCTTCACGCTTAACTCTGTCAACCAGCTCGATCAGGGCTTTGAAACCTTCTTCTCTATGTTTTGAGGCCACTGCGGCATACATTACGTCCTCCCCAACTTTCACTATGCCAGCGCGATGTTCTAAGAAAGCATCAATTATGCCATACTTACTCTTCAAGTCTTCAATTATTTTTTGCATTGTCTCAGGCGCAAGTGTCTCATGTGCCTCATACTCTAACTGCTTCACTTTACACCCCTTGCTGACCCCTCTGATAACCCCGATGAAGACAGTTATTGCCCCTATCTCGTCAGAAGCCTTCCTTAAATTGTCTATGAGACTCTCCAAATCATCAAGCCTATCACATACTTTAGCTCTCAAGTCAACCACCAATCCACATTAATGTTACTATGTTGCTACCCCCCACCGAAAGGAGGAAGGACCGCAACTTCATCCCCATCCTTCAGCGTGTAGTCTAGGCTAAACGATCTGCCTCCTATTAGGATTTGGTAATCTTTAAGGATAGGCTTTCCATTCTTGTTCTCCAATATTTCATTTTTAACTGTTCTAAATATTGTCTTAATCCAAGTTTCCGAAACTTCTTTGTGCCTCTCTGGAATAACTTTCACGAGTAGGTCCATTAATGACGTTTCCTCTGGGAGTTCGTATTCTTCCTTTTTAGTAGCTAACAGTTCACGAAGCCTTCCAAAGTATCTTACCGTTACCTTCATTACACTAGACCATCCTTCCTAAAACATCAATCTTTACGGATGGATAACTGTGTTTTCCAGAATCTTAAACTTTTTGAACAGTAGAAAAAAATGGATGAATTATTTAAACTAAGATTATCTTAGCAGTGACCGATAAATGTATGTTAGATTAAATTATTATTTATGTTAAACTTGAAGGTTGCGGTTGCTGGAAAAGGTGGAGTTGGGAAGACAACTATTGCGGGCACATTAGCATGCCTCCTTATGAAGAGAGGGTTCAAAGTCTTAGCGGTGGATGCTGACCCAAATGAAAACCTGGCATACACACTTGGACTTAGCCGTGAAGAGGCTACGAAGATTGTGCCGATTGCTGAAAACTCTGAGCTGATTGAGGAGAAGACTGGTGTGAAACCAGGGTCGTATGGAGCTTTATTTAGGTTGAATTTCACAGTGGAAGATGTTATTGAAAAGTATGCAGTTGAGACGCCTGTTGGTGTTCATTTGCTCGTAATGGGGGTTGTTCGGCAAGCATCAGCGGGATGCATGTGTCCAGCTAACCATGTGTTGAGAATGCTTCTGAGGCATCTCCTAATGCAAAGAGGTGAGGCTTTAGTATTGGACATGGAGGCTGGAACTGAACATCTTGGTCGTGGCACCGCAAAGTATGTAAGCATTATGCTAGTTGTCGTGGAGCCTAACGCGAAATCTTTCGAGACAGCACTTCGCATTCGAAGTCTCGCTTCCGAACTGGGAATAAAAAAGGTTATGCTTATCGGAAACAAGGTTCAAGATCAGAGGGACGAGGCAATAATTCAGGCTTTTGCCGAGAGAAGCAAGTTTTCTCTACTTGGGCTCATCCATTACGACCCTGTGGTTCGCGAAGCTGACCTTCTAGGCGCATCCTTATTTCTCTCATTCCCCTCAGCTAACGCCTTGAAGGAGATAGATGTGATATGTGAGGAGTTGTTGAGAGTTGAGTGAAGCGAAAAATAAATCTAAGGCTTTAGCATCAATACGATCAAAGCGGTTTTTGGGCGGGTTAGAATGGAGACTTATGATGTTGGCAGCATGCCCTTTGAAGGGGATTATGAAAAGTTCTTGAAAGGTGCTTATAATTTTATATCCAACCATCACGACGACTCAACAGTGTATTTTGAGAGAAAGGTAGTTGAGAGCTTTGTTGACAAACTTGCTGTAGGCTTCGACATTCCGAACTATCCCCAATTCAGAGATATGAACACCATGTTCTTCGATATGATGGACGGATTAGAGCGGCTCAAAGATGGCTATATAGAGAGAGAACTTATTTCAATCAAAAATGGTAGAAAAGTCATACCAGAAGTTTTAGCTATCGAAAGGAATTCTGGAGAGATCTACGAGCGCATAGGTGAACCCTTTAAAGTGAAGATTTGCGTTACAGGTCCTTACACGCTTTCGTCCTTTTTTGTCTATAGAGATCCCGACATATTCCGCAGGTCAGGAGAGGCTATCTCGACGATTGTTGAGGAAAGCATCTTCAAAAATAAATACGCCACGGTGAGAATTGTTGCAATCGATGAACCAATATTCGGACTTATAGATGACCCACAGATTGATACAGGCTCGCCTGGCAGAACGAGTCTATTAAATGCGTGGGAAAAGATCTGCCTTACCGCCGCTCAAAAAGGTGCTGAGACATGTATGCACCTTCATAATACGGCGAATGAACTCTTCTGGCAAGTAAATTCCCTTAAGATAGTTGAGTCGCACGTTGGTGATTATTTATACATATCTGAAAGAACTAAAAAATTACTGGAAAAGAAGGATAAGAGGCTGAAGGCTAGCGTCTGCATAACAATCTTTGACAAGCTAATTGAGAACTCTTTGCTTTCAAAGACAACAAAAACTAAGGATGCCGAGGTAACGGATAGAATTTCAGAAGTTTGGACAGAGATACGACAGGGAAGGATCGATCCGAAAGTTTTTATTGAAAAAACTGAAATAATGAAAAAAAGACTACGCAAAATCGTTCAAAAATTCGGTCAAGACAGAGTTATATATTCCGGTCCTGAATGTGGGTTGAGAAGCTTCCCAACCTATGACTCGGGGATAGAATGCTTAAGAAGGGTTTCTGAAGCTTCAAAGATTTAGGTGGATGACTGCGATTAATTACCAAGATTGCGAAGGCCGTGACTATGGGAAGATATGTCAAAGTGATTTTTAATCCCATGAACAAAACAGCTGATGTTGAGGCTGGGACAACTATTCTCGATGCTATTCGAGAAGCCGATATAATGATATCAAGTATCTGCGGCGGGCATGGCGAATGTGGAACATGCAAAGTTATTATAAACAAAGGAAACGTCTCGTACGTCTCAAACAAATATAAAAAGTGGCTCTCGCCTGAGGAGATCCACAGAGGTTACAGCCTAGCATGCTTGACCAGAGTCTTGAGCGACTGTGAAGTCACAATCCCTTTGGAGAGTCGAGTTTTTAGCCCAAAGATACTCGTCGATACGCAGATGTTTATCGAAAAAATTAACCCATCTTCCAAAAAGTATCTTTTGAAGAGTCCGATAACCATTATAGCTAAGGATGAAATAGTCAAACTTGAAGGATATTCCGGTCCAAATCCGGTTCTAAGCCATGGGGTCCTTGAAAAGATTGCAAAGATGAAGGATAAGGGCACTTTAACCGTGACGGTAAGTTGGACTGGTGGGAAACCTGAGATAATCAATATCGAGCCAGGTGAAAGAACAGGCTTAAACTACGGACTCGCAGTAGATCTTGGAACGACAACAGTCGTTGCTTTTCTCGTCAACTTAGCAGATGGGAAGATTCTAGGCAGGCTGGCACAGCTTAATCGCCAAATAACTTATGGAGAAGGGTTGGTCTCGCGAATCTCCTATGGATCCAAACTCGAAGGGTTAAAGGCTCTACAAGATGCCGCGATTGAGACTTTGAACGAACTCATAGATAAGCTTGCTTCTGACCTAAATATAGAAACAGATGAGATAAGTGAGATCTGTATAGGCGGAAACACTGTTATGAATCATCTATTAGCTGGCATTAACCCTTCCTATCTTGCATACGTCGACGGGAACGAGAAGGTTCGAAGAAACCCAATAATTAAGAAAGCAAAAGACCTTAGGTTGAGAGTAAATTCTGAGGCATACGTCTACTGCTTGCCTAACGTGAGCAGGTTTTTAGGAGGGGACGCTGTGGGAGACATTTTAGTCTCTGGCATGCACAAGTCTGAAGAAATCTCTCTTTTAGTTGACATGGGCACAAATGGAGAGATCATCTTCGGAAACAGTGATTGGCTAGTCTCTTGCTCCTGCGCTTCTGGACCCGCATTTGAGGGCGGAGGAATCAAGTTTGGTATGAGAGCGATGAATGGTGGTATAGAGCATGTGAAGATTAACCCGGAAACATTGGAGGCTGAATACACAGTTATCGGGGATACGCGCCCAAGAGGGATCTGCGGTTCAGGCATAATCGATGCAGCTGCAGAGTTATTCTCAGTCGGAATTCTCGACTTTGCTGGAAAGTTTGTTGAGGGAGTAACACCGTTAGTCAGAAGGGGAAGAGACGGATTAGAATACATCCTAGTTCCAGCTGAGAAGACAGAGATTGGCAGAGACATCGTCATAACCCAGCGTGACATGGATTATCTGATGGATTCAAAGGCAGCGACTTGCGGAGCCATAATCGTCTTGATGAGAAAACTTAAAATCTCAATCTACGATGTTAAGAATGTCTACCTAGCTGGTGCCTTTGGGACATACACAGACCTGAAAAACGCAGTAAGGTTCGGCATATTCCCTGAGTTTCCGCAAGCCAAGATAAAGCCCATTGGGAATGGCTCAATTGCAGGCGCGTACGCTGCTCTCTTATCTGAGGAGAAAAGGAAAGAAGCTGAGGAGATAAGCAAAAAAATGTTTTATGTCGATCTCCTTGTAGACCCCATGTTCTCAGAGGCATATTCAGAGGCGCTTTATATTCCAGGAAGCAAAGAGTTCTTTCCCACCTACGCCAAATAAATAGACTTTTTTAAAAGTTAATTTGCTTCTTTTGGCGGCCACCTATTTTTTATGAACTCACCTATTCCAGAGGAGTCTCTGGGTCCAACTATGACCTGCCACTCGTCTCCTAAGGCCTCTTCTATCTCTCCGCTGAGTCTAGCAGCTAAGCCAGGTATGACTAAATATCTATGGCTGATTTTTTCAACGATGTTTGATTGTTTTATAGCTTCGGCTATTGTTTCGGCAGTTAGATATCTACCTGCAACAGCGCTTTCAACGCTTATTCCTCCCGTATCTACAACGATTAGGTAGCAGTCTATGGCAGCTTTCTTTATATCCGATTCCACCGTAAAGTATGTCAACGCATAATTTGTAGTGAGCAGAAATGGTGAATTCGCGTCTGGATTTCCGAAGGTTCGAAGTCCAGGTTCGACTGAGACTGGTTTTCTCGGGTCTGTGTAGAGGTTGAACCTCCACATTGTCACTGCGAGCTGAACCCACCCGTCAAGGCTATGCATAATCAATAGGTCAGCGTATCTTGAGATAAGCATCGCAGCGACGTAGGCCTCTTTCCACGTCTTATCTTCATCTTTGTCTCTATTATTTAACCATGCCGTTATAGGTGTCCCTATTATTGGAAAACCGAAGAGTTCGTCTCCTCCCTTACAGGCACCTCTTCTTATTATCGTGAAATTGTTAACTGTCTCAGAAAGACCTTCATAAACAAATGTTCCAGGATCAAGCATTAAATCTTTAATCCCATACTCGATCAATGTTCTGCAAAGCGACCGTAGCATCTGCAAGTTATTCGGTGCAAATATGGCTAAGGGGCAATCATAATTCAATGCGAGTTCAGCCATCTCTTTCCAATTGTCCTTTGTAGCGGCGTAAATTAATGGTCTCCTATCTTTTGCGGCTGAGAGTCCTGCTTCCATAACGTTCGGCTTGAAGGTGCAGAGAAGAAGAGGCATCTCCGTTATTTTCGTGACATTTTCTACTGCCGACTTGAATTTTGCCGGATCGTTAGAGGTTGATCTCACCGCGATCATATCC
>CAYSEL010000038.1:0-15942 GCA_964430035.1 uncultured Candidatus Bathyarchaeia archaeon | reverse complement strand
GGCGGAAGTTAAGAAAGGTTTCATTCACGTAAATGTAAGCAGTAAAAGGGAGATTGAGATTAAGCATATAGGCTTAGATGCGCCTAGACCGTTCAAAGTCTTTGAGAGAGATTATACAGGTTTGACGCCTCAGAAGATAACTGAGTTGGCGGTTAACATTGTTAAGGAGTCAGATGAGCCTGGAGCTGTCATCGTACCAGTTTTGAAGGGAACCTTAGCCTCAGAGTCTACGAAAAGGGAACTTGACATATCTAAGATTAGAAGCGCAGCGGAGAAGGCGCTAATCGTTCATCCCGTTGTATTGCTGCGAGAAGCAGGAATACCTGAGGAGACTATTCGTTCAATCTTCGAGGGTGAGATGAAGGATCTCAAAAGGAAGACTCTCGCTTACTTCACCGAATTTTTTGCTCAACGCCGTAAGGCTGAGGAAGCTGAGAGATGTGCCTATCTCGCCTTGGACTTAATTCAACTATTGGTTAGGGGGGAAGAGGAAAGGGTGAAGGTGCTTTTAGAGGGAGTTGCTGAATGAAGATTGAGAGTATAGGTTTAGAAAATATTAGGTCCCATGTGAAGAGCCTAATCATCTTCAAAGATGGATTCAACTGTTTGGTCGGCGGGGTTGGAACTGGAAAATCAAGCATACTCTACGCTATTGATTTCGCTTTGTTCGGGGATCCCATTATCCGTAGCTACGACTACCTACTCCGTGAAGGCGCAGATGTCGGCAGAGTAGCCTTAAAATTTGTGAAGGACGGAAAAGAATATTTCATCCAGAGGGTTCTCAGGAGGCGAGGCGAGCATATAACACAGGATATGGAGCAACTTAAGCTCTTCGAAGGAGAGAGGGTCATAGCCGAGATGAAGAGCGACGCTGTCTCTGAGCAGTTGCGGTCGTTGATAGGCGTTGATAAAGAGATTTTCCGAGAAATAATATGGGTTCAGCAGGAGCATTTGAAGGATATTTTAGATTTGGCGCCGAGAGAAAGACAGAAGAGGCTTGACCAGCTCTTCGGGCTTTCTGACTATGAAGACGCATGGACTAATATTGGACCAGTTATCCGCTGGTATGAAAGTGAGAGAAGCTCACTTGAACATGATCCAGACATACTCAGGATTGAAGAGTTAACGGTCCAGTACAACGAAGCAGTGAAAGACCTTTCCACCAAAGAAGCTGAGATGGAAGAATTAAAATTTAAACTTAGAGAGGCTGAGAAAAAGTTTCTCGAGGCTTCAGCCCGCTGGGAAGAATTAGAAAACATCCGCCGAAACAATGAAAGACTCCTGAAGGAAGAAGCCGAGGTCAGAGCCAGAATTGCCGGAACGAAGGAGTCGATCAGTAGGCTGTTGGAAGAGTTTGAAAGCCGAAAGAGTACAGTTCGAAAGCTAGAGGAACAATTAGACACATTAAGAAAGCAAGAGGATCTGCACAAAAGCAACCTTCAAAAGGCAGGGTTGCCATCCAACCTTACCACTGAGCAACTGCAAGAACATATGTCAGCCTTGGAGGGGCAAGTTTCAAGAAACCTCGGTGAAGAAGAATCTTTAAGGAATGAGATTAAACGTTCTACCCAACGAATGTCCGCCCTTCTGAAGGAGAATACTTGCCCACTATGTCTCCAGCTTCTCACGCCTGAGTATAAGGAGAGGTTGATGAATCGACTGTACCAAGAGACGGCGGAGAACAACGAACGATTAAAGAGTGTCAAGAAAAGTATAGAAGAACTCGAGTTTATCCGTGACATAGTTAGATCAGCGATTCACGGTTTTCAGTCAATAAGGACTGGAATTGATTACACTGTTAGACAGATAGAGTCTGAGAAGAGACAGATAGATGAGGTAATGAAGAGAATTGTAGAGAAGAGGAATGAAGAGCAGATCTTCGCATCTGAACTAATAGCCATACAATCAAAGATTAGGGAGATAGATGTAGAAGAGTTGAAGGCAGCGGAGAAAGAGCGTACGTTCTGGTCCGACCGCCTTTCGGACCTAAAGCATAGAGCTCAAAACCTGGAATTTCAAAAGAATGAGATTTTGAGGAGGCTAGAAGCGCTTAAGGAAAGGTTAGATATCGCCCAGAAGAAAGTGGAAAGAATTGAGAAAGTCAAGAAAATCTTGGATCTCGCACAGGAGATAAGGACTGCCTATAGAAGCATACAGCCAAAATTGAGGAGCGAGTTTGTAGCCTACCTAGAAAGGATTGTCCAGCAAGTCTTAGATGAGCTCTCAGGGTATGAAGGACCGTCCGCGGCTCTAAGCATTGATGAAAATTATACACCAATTGTTGAGGGCGAAGAAGGATATGAAAGAAGCACTATGAACCTCTCAGGCGGCGAGAGGACTATACTTGCCTTCGCATACCGTATCGGGGTAGGTCAACTTGTGATGCAGTGGAAGGCGGGTTATGGCCTTCAAATACTTCTTCTAGATGAACCTACCGAAAGCTTAGGCAGGGAAGACGGATCCATTGACCGTCTGGCTGAATCGCTTTCGCGCCTGAGGACTGTTGAGCAAGTAATCGCTGTTACTCATAGTGAAGCCTTCGCTGAGAGGGCTGAACATGTGATAAGGCTTGAGAAGAGGGACAATCAGAGCATCGTCTCAGTAGAAAGATGAACGGAGAACGATTGGGCAATGATTAAGGTCGGATGTTGCGGTTATCCGGTTTCGAGAAACAAGTATTGGGAGAGCCTCAGCCTAGTTGAGTTAAATAATACCTTCTATAGTTATCCCAGAATCCAAACTGTTGTGAAGTGGAGGGAAGAAGCACCAAAGGACTTTGAGTTTACAGTTAAGGCTCATCAAGACATAAGCCACAAATCTAGGCTTAGGCTTGAGACTGCTCTTGAACCCTTCGAGAAGATGAAGGGGATCTGCCGTGAACTAAGAGCCAAAATATTGCTGATCCAGACACCTGCATCTTTCACTCCTGAAGGTCTTGAGGCGGCGGAGAGATTCTTTAAATCCATCAGCCGCAATGGATTAACGATCGCATGGGAGACTCGGGGTCCTGTCTGGGAAGAGCAGAAGGTTCGTCAAAGGCTTAAGCCAATCCTAGAGAAGTTGGATGTTCCGCATGTAACAGACCCTTTCAAGACAGTGCCGGTTTACACAGGTCGCAAAGCATATTTTAGGCTTCATGGACGCGGAGAAGAGATGTACTATTATCAGTACAGTGATGATGAGTTGAGGGATCTTTATAACCTTGTCGAGCCATTTTCCAGAGAAGGCTCAGAGGTTTACGTCTTGTTCAATAACTTATCAATGTTCGATGACTCGAAAAGGTTTCTCTCCTTAGTCAAAGAAGGGCGGATTCCACCTCTAAGAGAAAAGAAAGGTCTCGAAGCAGTAGGTGATTTGCTCAGCAGGATAGTCTATCCGTCAACGAAAAGTGCAATATCAAAAAAGGTTGGTTGGAACCTAATTGAGACAGTGGAAGGAAGACAAATTAGACTTTCGGAACTGCTCGATGATCTTCCATCTAGAACCTATAAGAATGTTGAGGATTTACTCAGTGAACTGCGTAAGAGAAGATTATCGGAAGGTTTATCTTAGATTCTAAACTTCTCCCCAATATTTGAATTGCAAATTGTTCATATACTCATTAAGAGATTGAATTGTGGCTTCGCTGCTGATTTGGTAACGAAGAATCTTTACTAAGGCTGAGGCTAACTCCAAAGTGGTTACAACGGGTATGTTGAACTCAACAGCCAACCTTCGAATCGTGTATTCATCCTCCAAAACCTCAGCCTTCCCCTCCTCTGAGTTCGTAGCAGGTATGTTAATTACGAGATTTATCTTCCTGTTGATCAAGTAGTCCAGAATGTTAGGCTTCTTCTCCTTCTCCTTAACCTTATGCAGAACCGTTATCGAGTCTAGCCCCGACTTTCTCAATATATCTGCTGTATGCTCAGTCGCGTATAAGTTGAAACCTAAGCTTCTCAAACTCTTAGCAAGGGAAACAACCTTCTTCTTCATCTTCTCGCCGCCCACTGTTATCAGAACTGAGCTACCGTTCCGGGGAATTTCAAATTCAACGGATTCCAAAGCCTTCAAGAGCGCATCAGCAAAGTTTTCCCCTATACAGGCGGCTTCGCCGGTACTCAACATTTCAACGCCAAGTATCGGATCTGCACCAGTTAGACGCATAAAACTGAACTGTGGAACCTTAACCCCCACATGCTTAATAGGCGCGGGCTCTGTGATGTTGATCTCTTTCAGTGTTTTCCCTAGCATTATTGCGGTTGAGACTTCGATTAGGTTGACCCCTCGAACTTTGCTCACATATGGAAGCGACCTTGACGCCCGAAGGTTACACTCGATAACTGAGACTACTCCGTCCTTGACGAGAAACTGGATGTTGAATGGCCCCTTAATTTGGAGGGCTCTTGCAATTGCACGTGTATTCTCCTCAATCTTCCTAATAATATCGCTACTCAATGTCTGGGGAGGAATACTCATAACAGCGTCTCCGCTGTGGATACCCGCCTGTTCGACATGCTCGATTACCGCGCCGATCAAAGTATCTTCACCATCTGAGACGGCGTCAACCTCAACTTCTTTCGCGCCTTCAACAAACTTTGAGATCACGACTGGATGCTCCTTAGATACGCTGGCTGCAAGCTCGAGGTACTCTCGAAGTTCTGTCTGGCTTCGGGCAACTCTCATTGCGTAGCCGGATAAGACATAGCTCGGGCGGACTAGAACTGGGTAGCCTAACTCCTCAGCAAATCTTTCCGCATCTTCGATTGTTGTGAATTTATTCCACTCTGGCTGAGGGATTCCAAGGCGATCGAGAAGGGCGCTGAACTTAGACCTATCCTCAGCAAGATCTATGCTATGGCTGGATGTGCCTAGAAGGTTGACCCTTGCCTCAGCCAGTTTCAATGCGAGATTGTTGGGAATTTGACCTCCAACGCTTACAATGACGCCTAAAGGTTTCTCTTTGTCATTAATGTCAAGTATACGCTCGAGTGTTAACTCTTCAAAGTATAGTTTGTCTGATACATCATAATCAGTTGAGACAGTTTCTGGGTTATAATTGATCATTATGGCCTCATCTATCCCACGTTTCTTCAAAGCCCAGATAGTGTTCACGCCGCTCCAATCGAACTCGACGCTTGAACCAATACGGAAGACCCCTGCTCCTAAGACTATGACTTTTCTCTTTTCGTGATCAAAAGATATGTCGTCTTCATCTCCGTGATAGGTTAAGTATAGATAGTTTGTTTTAGCTGGCCATTCAGCCGCAAGGGTGTCAATCTGCTTGACGACAGGGGTTATTTCCCTTCTTTTCCTATACTCCCTAATTTTCATCTCGTCTGTCTTTAGGCATCTGGCTATTTGTCTGTCTGAGAAACCGAGTCTTTTCGCTTCGCGGATGATCTCTGAAACCTCTTCTTCCTCAAGGTCCATTTTTCTTAGCTTCTTCTCCATCTCTATTATTCCCTTAATTTTGTAGAGGAACCAAGGGTCGATACCGCTCAGCCTATAAATTCTCTTGATTGAGACCCCCATCTTCATGGCTTTAACTATCTTGAAGAGCCTCTCATCCGTTGGGTTGGCCAAACTGTCAAGTATAGACTCTAGCGGTTCAGATGCTTCATCTTCGTCGTTCCCCACGAGACCTATCTTGCCAATGTCAAGCATCCTAACGGCTTTCTGAAGGGCTTCCTCAAAATTCCGCCCGATCGCCATAACTTCACCTACCGACTTCATCTGGGGACCAAGATGCGGGTCAACATTTCTGAATTTCCTGAGATCCCAGCGCGGAATCTTGACGACTAAGTAATCAAGGGCAGGCTCGAAACAGGCAGTTGTAACCCCAGTAACCTTATTAATCAATTCGGGAAGCAGGTACCCAATTGCAAGTTTCGCGGCGATATAAGCAAGGGGGTAACCTGTGGCCTTACTTGCCAATGCAGAGCTCCTTGACATCCTCGCGTTAACCTCGATTGCGCGATACTCTTCAGATTTTGGATGTAGCGCCCACTGGATGTTGCATTCGCCAATAATGCCTAGGCTTTGGATGACCTTTATCGATGCTGAACGGATTAGGTGGTACTCACGGTTCGTTAAGGTCTGCGACGGAGCTATAACGATTGAGTCTCCAGTATGGACGCCCATGGGGTCGAAGTTTTCCATGTTACAGACCGTGAGGCAATTGTTTTGACAGTCCCTCATCACCTCATACTCAATCTCTTTCCATTTCCCAATATACTCCTCAACAAGAACCTGAGTAATCATGCTCTGAGCAAGAGCCCTGTTGACAATCTCTTTAAGCTCCTTCTTATCATGGGCAACACCTGAGCCTTTCCCTCCAAGCGTATAGGCAACACGAACGATCACTGGGTAGCCTAGTTCCTCAGCAATCTTAACCGCCTCGGCAACCGAAGTTGCCGATTTGCTTTTCGGTATCGGTATACCCGCCCTAATCATCGCTTGCCTGAATAGTTCTCGGTCCTCAGTCTCCTCAATCGCTCTTATCGGCGTTCCCAAAACCTTCACATCATATTTTTCGAGGACACCGGTTTTTGCAAGGTGTACACCGCAGTTAAGGGCGGTCTGTCCACCGAAGCTTAAGAGGATTCCATCCGGCTTCTCCCTATTAATGACCATCTCAACATACTTTGGAGTAACGGGCAAGAGGTAGACCTTTCCTGCCAATCGCGGGTCAGTCTGTATTGTCGCAATGTTTGGGTTGACAAGAACAGTCTCAATGCCTTCCTCCTTCAAAGCCTTTAAACATTGGCTTCCGGAATAGTCGAACTCCGCAGCCTCTCCGATTTTTATCGGTCCGCTTCCGAGAACCAGAACCTTCTTGACCCATTCAAACTTTGGCATATATTTCACCCGAGATTCTTTAGGAAGAGGTCGAAGAGGAATTCGGTGTCATATGGTCCTGGCGATGCTTCAGGATGCCATTGAACAGCAAAGACATTCCTGTTCTCTTGCCTCACTCCCTCAACGGTCCTATCATCCGCGTTTATGAACCAGAGCTTAAGCCCTGTTCCCTCGAGAGTCTCAGCTCTCGTTGCGAAGCCGTGGTTCTGAGTTGTTATATAACAGCGCCCAGTCTCAAGGTCGTAAGATGGCTGGTTCTGAGACCTGTGACCATACTTCAGTTTGTAAGTGTCCGCGCCAACCGCTAGGGAAAGTATCTGGTTGCCTAGGCATATGCCCATCATCGGTATATTTTCATCGATGAGGCATCGGACAGTTTCAATAGTTCTTACACATCTTTTCGGATCGCCTGGACCGTTGCTTATGACCACTCCGTTCGGTTTGTATTCCAGAATCTCCTCCGCAGAGAGGTCGTATGGCACCCTTATAACGTCAACCTTGCGCATAAATAGGTTCCTAAGAATGTTTGCCTTCGTTCCGCAGTCTATTAGAAGCACTTTCCTTTTCCCGCCAACCTGGTAGTGTATTGGTTCCTTAATTGTTACTTCGCCTACCAGGTCGCGTAGGTTTGGGTCTTGAACAGACTTGACTTCTTTAAGTAAACGGTCAATCTTGGGCTCTTCACCTCTCCGAAAAACTTGCAGGATTCCAAGCATAACTCCCTTCTCTCTCAGTTTCTTTGTAAGCCTTCTAGTGTCGATTCCATAGATGCCTGGAACTCCCTCACTCCTTAACCAATCATCCAATGTCCTTTCAGAAGTCCAGTGATGCGGTCTTAGACAGAGCTCTTGGATAACTAGACCTGCAACTTTTATTCCAATAGACTCGAAGTTTAATGGAATCCCAAACTTGTCAGTTGCGTAGCTAGGAACTCCGTAATTTCCTATCAATGGATAAGTTAGGGTAAGTATCTGTCCATGATAGGACGGGTCTGTTAATGACTCGGGATAGCCAACCATCGAGGTTGAGAAGACAACCTCTCCTGAAACTTTGCATGTACCCCCAAAACCCTTCCCGATAAAGAATGAACCGTCTTCAAGGACGAGAACAGCTTTTCTGGCTTTTTGAGGGCATGTTTCAGCTTCCAATAGACCCTTCCCCATCCAATTAAGGAATTCTAATTTAAACATTACGGTCTACAATTTGCCTCTGCAACTTCCCCTTCTAGGAAAGATTCTATCTCCGAATTTAAGGCATCAATCGCTTCAACTAGCCTACGCTTCTCCTCCTGAACCCATCTCTTTGAAAGGGTTAAAGTTTCCTCCCTCAAAGCAATCATCCTCTTAACCTCTTCCTTTGAAGGCCCGCCTCTCACCCGATGGGATTCAACGAAAATCGATGGGTCAACAGCCTCACGTAACTCTTTAAGGCTTATTTTCACTGGATGCGGAAGGAATTTCTTCGAGGCTTCCTCCAAAAGTTTCGGAGTTAAATCCTTTAATGATTTGCCTTCATCAACTAGAGTTTTGACAAGTGCACCGACAATCTTATGAGCGGTTCGAAATGGAATTCCATGTTTTTTGACGAGTATGTTAGCCAGTTCGGTCGCTGTCATGAAGGTTAAATAGGGCTTGTCCAGAAAATCAGGCTTAACCTTTATCTTAGGTAATAACGCGGAAAGAATCTTCAAAGATGATTTAATCAAATCAATTGAGCCCCAAAGTTTAGGCGTGACCTCTTGAAAGTCTAGGTTATAACCGGAAGGAAGAGCCTTCAGCACGGATGCTGCGGAGAAAAAATTGCCGATTATGAGGCTCATGCGTGCCCTTATAACCTCTAAGACCTCAGGGTTCTTCTTTTGAGGCATGATGCTACTTGTCGAAGTAAACTCGTCTGGAAGTTCAATGATCCCAAAATCCATCGCGCTCCAAATTATTAAATCCTCAACAAAGCGGGTTAGGTCTACTGACATAATGGAGAATATAGCTAAGACTTCAAGTAAGAAGTCCCTTGAACTCACAGCATCCAAAGAGTTCTCAACAAGTCCGCTGAAGCCGAGGAGTTCGGAGACCCTTTCCCGGCTAATTGGGAAGCTTGTTGTCGCCAGGGCTGCAGCGCCCATTGGGCAGAGGTTCACACGGCTGTAAGCTTCCTTCAGCCGTTTCAAATCCCTATCTAAAGCGTCAAACTGCGCCGTCAAGTAATGGGCGAAGGTTATAGGCTGAGCTGGCTGCAGATGCGTGTATCCCGGAATAATTGAACCAGTTTCTTCCCTGGACTTCGCCAGTAGGGACTCATGAAGCTGAAGGATAGAGTCCATTAGCTCAAGAATCTCTTCACGAAGTTGCATCCTTACAGCAGTGGCGACCTGGTCGTTTCGGCTTTTGGCGAGGTTAAGGTTTCCGCCAACTTCCATCCCCACAGCCTTGATGACCGCTTCCTCAACAGCCATGTGGATATCTTCAACCTCATCTTTGAGCTCAACTTGCCCACCCAAGCCCTGCAATGCTTTGAGTATCTCCCTTCCATCATCCTTCCTCATTATTTTCTTCTCAACCAACATCAGCGTATGGGCTTTGTTTATGTTTATTACATGCTTCATTATTCTAACATCATCTTTTAGGGAGGAAGTGAAGTCTGCAACATCCTTTCTGGTTGGGGCAAGTCGTCCCCCTCTCAAAAGTTCAGACATCAGACTGGTTCCCCACTACCTTCCTGAGGGCATTTGCCACCCTTGTGGGCAGCCCCCAAAGTTCTATAAATCCTGTGGATGATGACTGGTTGAACGTTGTTCCAATATCATATGTGGCTAGGTTCACATCGTAAAGCGACATAGGTGATGATCGCCCAACGACTTGAACATTGCCCTTGTAGAGTTTCACATTAACTAAGCCGGAGACCCTCTCCTGAGTCTTTTCTATGAATGCGTCAATATCTTCCCTCAACGGGTCCATCCACAAACCTGTGTAGACAAGGTAAGCCCACAATATGTCGACTTGATGTTTGAATGATAGTTCATGCTTGGTGAGGACTAGTTTCTCAAGGTCTTTATGCGCCTCGATAAGAACCGTTGCCGCGGGACATTCGTACACCTCGCGAGACTTAATTCCAACAAGGCGGTCTTCAATATGGTCTATGCGTCCAACCCCGTTTTTGCCAGATATCTCATTAACCCTCTCGATCAGAGATACCGGGTTAAGTTCCTCACCGTTGACGGCGATTGGAACCCCCTTACAAAATTCTAGTTTGAGATATTCAGGTTTGTTGGGGGCTTTTTCAGGGGGGACTGTCCACTCGTAAACATCTTCTGGAGGCTCCTTCTCCGGATCTTCCAGAATTCCGCACTCTACGGATCTGCCCCAAAGGTTTTGATCTACACTATAAGGGCTACTCACATCAACTGGAACGGGGATTCCGTGGGCTTTGGCGAATTCTATCTCAGCATCCCTGGTTAATCCCCACTCTCTTACTGGCGCTACCACCTCTATATGTGGGGCTAACGCTTTCACAGATACCTCAATCCGAACTTGGTCATTTCCCTTTCCAGTGCATCCATGCGCAACTGTTGAGGCTCCTTCCTTCTGTGCAACCTCAACAAGTTTCTTTGCAATTAAAGGTCTTGATAGAGCTGTGCTTACGGGATACTTCTCTTCATATAGGGCATTGGCTTTTATGGCTTGGAATACATATTCTCTGGCGAATTCTTCCCTTGCATCTATTGAGTAATGTTTCGAGACGCCGAGTTTCAAGGCTTTATCCTTAATTGCTTTTAGGTCTTCTTTCTGCCCAACATCAAGGGTTACCGTAATAACTTCGGCATCATACTTTTCCTGGAGCCATTTGATTATTACAGATGTGTCTAAACCGCCTGAATAGGCTAGGACGACCTTTCGTGCCATTTTCTTTCTCTCCAAGTTTATGATGGAAGGATGGAAAAATTAATATATGTTTTTCGGCCAATTTTTTTCAGAAATGGGCTAACGTGACCAAAAATGGTCGAAAGATCGTTGACAAAGATCGTTCAGTTCCTAATAGAGAATGACCAGTCAATTCAAGAGGCTTTAGAAAGAGGCTATGCAAACTACAGCGCCATAGCAAGGGTTCTCAAGCCTGATGTTGAGCGAATCCTAGACAGAAAAGTGACTATGAGCGGGCTGACGACAGCAGTCAAGAGGAGTAAGACGCGTCATACTCTCAGACCGGAGACTAAAAAGGTCATTGCGGAAAGTGTGATAAACCTTCGAACAGATGTCGCGAAACTATCTTTGGAGAAGACAAGAAGAAACCTTGAAAAGGCAAGGCTCATATCTGCAAATTTTCCGGAAGCTTTCTTTCAAGTCTTGGAAGGAGCAACCACGCTAACGCTTATCACAGACCAGAAGATATTCGGAAAAGTTCGGTCAGAATTCAAAGAAGAAGAAATCCTAGAAAGAAAGGAGAATCTCGCCGCGCTAATTTTGCAGAGCCCAAGAGAGATTGTTGACACGCCAGGATGCATTGCAGCATTCTATAACCTACTTTCAAGATGGCAAATAAACATTGAAGAGACTGTTAGCTGCCACACAGAAACCATCATAGTTTTAAAGATGGAGGATGCTGCAAAATCGTTCAGTCTACTTTCAGACCTAATAATCAATGCAAGGAAAACAATGAAACTATAAGGCCTAATCCGTGGAGATGTCTCATCATCACAACGGCATGACTTTCTCCACTTCAATCTTTAAAAGTTTTAGATCTCTCTTTAGGTCTTCTTTAAGTCTAACATTGTATAGGACTGCAGCTGGATGAAACGTGGGAAGCACATGAACTTTTAAATCCCAAAGCTCCGTCTCAATCAACCTTCCCCGAACCTCTTTCATACCTGTGAACTTGAATCCTGCGTTTGATAGTATATAATCGGTTGAGTATCTACCAAGGGTCACTATGAAACGTGGCTTCATCAATTCTAACTGACGCTTCAAGTAGGGAGCGCACGAGTTAATCTCGATTCTGCGAGGCTCACGGTTCCTTGGTGGTCTGCATTTGAGAAGATTCGTTATGTAGATTTCCCTTCTTGAAAGACCAGCCTCTCTTAGGGCTTCTTCAAGAACTTTGCCCGCTGCTCCAACGAAAGGTTTTCCTTCAACATCTTCCCAGTAGCCTGGAGCTTCGCCGATTAAGATGATGAATGAGTCAGGGTTGCCTTCACCTATAACTGGATTCTTCCGTGTCTTCCATAGGCTGCATCTTCGGCACGTCTTTACCTCTTCAGTTATAAGCATTATCCCTTGGCTCTTACTAATGCCTCTCATAAGCGGAATAACCCTCTAGCTCTAGAGTTCGATATTCAAGAATTTCTCCCTTATCTTCTTTGAGAGAAGATAGAAGACCGCGCAGGAGTATATGAGAATAAAAGCGGCAGAGACAAAGTTAACAACAAAATCAATATTTAGAATCAAGCAAAGAATCAGGTAACCGAAGGCTGGGGATACGAGCAAACCTAGTAGGAGCAAAGAGACTAACATTATCATGTAAGACGGCACCGCCTTACTTTTCTTTCCTAAAAAGTGGATAGCAGCGAAGAGATTCACTGAACAGCCGATGAGAGATAATGAAGCGGCGAAGACTAAGAAGGCAAAGAGCAGTAAAGGAGTAATTAAGCCTGCTAAAGTTAGGAAGCAAATTGTCGCGGCTGGCACGACAAAAGAAATCAGAACCAAACTGTAAAGCAAAGCTTTGGCAGTATGCTCCAATCCCAGGTGAGAGGTTAAAGGTATCCAGAGGGTCTCAGATTCCCCGATCCTCCACTGGCTAATTAGTATCGACTGAATAATTAGAGAATAGAATGTAAGGATAAAAATCCATGCAGGCATGGAGCCTTGCTCGGTTCTTGTGTCGAGGCTCGACGCTGAGAATATTACAAACATCAAAAGGGATGTGAAGAGGCTTCCGTCCCTAACCATTCTTACGAATTCTTTTTTCATGAGGAACTGTGTCAGAGACTTTGAACTAAGATTTAAACTGACACCAAGTCTAAATACGGACCTTGAAAAGTATCTGATGTTGGTGCTCATCTTTAGGGTTTGAGCCCTCATTGATGTATCGAAGGGGGTCATTAGGGGGGTAGGCTTTGCGAAAGGAAAGACGTTTCTTCTTGTGGTTACAAAAAAGAGCGCCAGCGAGACTAGGAAGCACAGGGTTATGCCTATGAAAGATTCTGTTGGCGGCAACTCATTATAAATAAGAGAGATTATAGATTGAGCTAAAAGCGTTGATGGATAGGGTAGATCCCTATACCTGAGTGGGAAATACCCGAAAATGGCAAGCGCAGGCAAGAGCAAGAGAACCATTAAGATTACTATTGCCAACTTGATAGTTAACCCGCCATAAACTGAATTTAGTATCGAAAAGGAGATCTTAAGAAGAATGAGGAAAAAAAGAAAGATAAGAGAAAGAGCGAAGGTTAAGAGGGTCAGCAGTACTGATAACCCAAGTGAGACGGCTATTGCGCCGAGAGCGGTAAAAAAAGGACAGAAGAAGACAGAATATGTAATAAGGTCTGCCATTACGTTGGCAACAAGATAGTGGCGAGGCGTAACAGGCGAGGTCAAGACCATATTATATTCATACTCAAAGACTGTGAACCCCTTTAATATTCCCATCAGGACCAGAACGAAGAAAAGATTAATAAACGCTGAGAATTGGTCAATATATAAAATTGGATTGCTTCCTTTTCTCACAGTATCAGCTAAGACCATAGAGAGACCTATACTTGCAGCCGTAAAGTACAAGATGAAGAATACAAATAGAGCTAGGTTGGCTCTTGAAGCCTTGAAAGTTCCCAGAAAGACTTTCACTTTCATCTTAACTAGATCCCAAAATGCTCCCATCTTTATGTTCTCCCGAAGATTCTGAGGAAGCCCCGTTTTTTCTTGGGAGGCTCTTCCGTAGGGGCTTCGTAAATCTCTTTCTCAGCTTCTTCTGTAAGTTTTAGAAAGACCTCTTCCAAGGTCGAGTTTTCCCCAGTCTTCGATATATTCTGCAGGCTCTTCAAGTCTCCAGTAGCTACGTTTCTGCCTCTATGGATGATGGCAACCCTGTTGCACATCCTTTCAGCAGTATCAAGCATATGGGTGGATATGAAGACTGATTTGCCGTTCTTTATCCTCTCAACGAAGAGTTCCTTCAGCCTATGTTGTCCAGCTGGGTCGATGCCGATCAAAGGTTCATCTAGGATTAGTAGCTCCGGATCATGAATGAGCGCAGATGATATCGCAGCCTTCTGTCTCATCCCTCTAGAAAGAAGCAAAATCATCGTCTTTTTCTTATCCTCGAGTTCAAATGCATGCAAATAGAAGTTCACCCTCTCCCTTATCTCCTCATTCGGAACCTCTCTGATCTTTCCAGAATAGAATAGAAACTCCTCAACGGTCAGATACTCAGGCAGGGAGATTACTTCAGGAACATACCCAATGAATTTTTTGTATCCATACGGTTCATCCTCAATATTAACACCATTCACCCTTATAGAGCCCTTATCCATCTTTAGGAGACCTACTATTATCTTCAGAGCGGTTGTCTTTCCAGCCCCGTTTGGACCAACGAGCCCGAAGATTTCGCCTCTCTTGACTTCTAAGTTCAGCCCTCTGAGCGCTTGAAATCCATCGTAAGCTTTCCAGACATCGAAGAGCTGAAGCATTAGGTCTGACTCATAGCCCAATCTTGTCTCGCTCCATGACATACTCTATCTTTTATATCCAATTTTTCTGAGAAGGTTTCGACGCCACTCTACACCCTTCTCGTCCTCGATTCCTTTAGGCTTCAACCCGTCCACAACGCCTAAAATGCCTCTTCCCTGATCAGTCTCCGCAACAATCACTTCAAGAGGATTGGCTGTAGCAGCGTAGATCGTGCAAACCTCTGGAACCCTTTTTAAAGCGTTCAACACATTTATTGGGTAGGCGCCCCGTAGGAATATGATGAAGGAGTGCCCGCAACCTAGTTTCAGCATTGTCTCTCCAGCCGCTTTAACTAGGCTCTCATCAGTCCCATCAACCCTTACTAGGCATTCGCCGCTGCTCTCGCAGAAGGCTAAACCAAACTTGATTCCAGGCACAGAGTTGACCATTGCCTCGTATATGTCTTCAACGGTCTTTATGAAGTGAGCCATCCCTAGGATTACGTTGCAATCCTTAGGCAAATCAATCTTAACCGTCTTAATATCCATGCCTTATTCACCAGACCATCTGATATGAGCGAAACATTACAAACCAGTTTTTATCTCCTTTTAATTCTAATCTAAACTAGTGAATATTAAGATATTGTAACATCAATGCTTGCAATCTCGACCGCCGCGCTTCAGCCTATGCAGAAGGTTTTGGTGCATAACAATCGCTGCAAAAAAGGTATAGTAAAGCAGAAGCGATGGATGTTGGACCGCAAATTTTAGGTCTTGCACAATCAGGTTTATACTTTCGCGTATGGTCCAGACATTTTCCGGTCGGTAATGGATGCAGTAAGGATCATAAGCTGGAATAATGCGGTATCCATTCTTGCAGATCCAAGCCTTGATGTAAGAATCTTCATAAGTATGAAAGTAATAGGGTATCCGAATGCCTTCAATCGCCCTTCTACGAACGAGAAGATCGTGAGTTCCACCACGTTTCTGAAAGATCTTCATGTTAACTCTTTCAAACAGGTTTAGAAGCCTCGAGTTTTGTAGGACGGACCATATCTCCATACCCCAAATCGCGCCTACATCACCCTTCTTCATAAGTTGCCGAGTCTTCCTAAACCAATCGTTGCATAAGATTACGTCGCTGTCAACAAACATGAACCAGTCGGTTCTTGCCTCTTTAATCGCCGCCTGTCTTGCACTGCCACGGGTCCCTCTCGTCTTTATTAAGACAACATTTCCAAATCTTTCCTGAAAATCTTTCAGTATCTCTATTGTTCCGTCGGTTGAGTAGCCGTCGACAACTATCAACCTATTGACTGGCACATTTTTATAGACAGATTCTAAGCATTGCCTCAGAAGCCGCTCGCTGTTCTTCGTAAGCATGACTACATCGATCTGTTCGCTCATCTTTCAATCATCCAAACCTTTTAAAAGCGGCGTATAGC
>CAYSEL010000037.1:0-7283 GCA_964430035.1 uncultured Candidatus Bathyarchaeia archaeon | reverse complement strand
GCTCGAATAGTGGGAGCTAGAGCTCTTCAGATATCCATGGGGGCGCCAATCTTGATAAAACCTTCTAAGCAGTACACTAACCCGATAGACATAGCCCTTGAAGAACTAAAAAGCGGCGTACTTCCAATTACTATTCGCAGAACATTGCCTGATGGTAAAACATACCAAGACATACCGCTTAAATGGCTCTTATAACTCCATTTTTTGCTGCTTTAACTGTATATTTTTGGTGTTCTTCACTTCCTCTTTCTGAGCAGCATAAGTTCTCCGGAGTTGTGCAAACATATTCAAATCCTACTTCCAACAGTTTTGCAGCTTCTTCAAAGGTTCAGGCCACTTTACACAGAATTCTTCGCTTTCGCCTTAGAATAATGTGTTTTCAAGTTAATGTAAAGCAGCGTGTTGCGGATGTTTTTGTGTCCTAGAAGATACTTTATGTGAAGGATATCTTTGGTTTTATGGTATTCCATCGTCCCTTTCCAGCGACGCAAACTGTGAAAGATTATTTGGAGTATTCTGGGATTGTTCATTTTTGCGCGACTTTCTTTCGTTGGATAAAGAACAGTTTGTATATTGTTTCCCATCTGAAGACTTGCTTTTCCTTTTTAGGCAATCTGTTTAGCATGGCAAGCGTCTTTTCCGAAACATGTAGTTGCCTTCGGCTCACTGCCTTTTTTCTGGTTTGTTAATAGCGATCATTTTCCGTTCGAAATCGATGCCGCTCCATTCCAGTCTTGCAATTTCTCCACGTCTGGCTCCAGTTTCTTTCAACACTTGGAGAGACGCAGCGACTGTTTTGCTGCATCCGGCAATCTGGAACCCATCACAAGGAATCCCGCGACGAGATCAGAAAGATAGAGATTGAAGTTGAAAAGGGTCACCACTGCCTACAATCTCGTCGAGATCAACGAAGAAGAGTATGTGAAGATATGCGGTCCCCTGCAAGCAAGGCTCTCTTCGTTAAAGAATAGACTGCAAGAGCTCGAAGAGATCTTCGATTTTCTAAAGAAGCCCTTAGAAATAACATAAGAATAAAAAGACATGCGAAACACGGCGCTGACATGCCACTTCAGTAATAATTGAACACAATCTCATTCCTAATGATGCCCTCCATAAAATCAAAGCCAGAGACAAGGAAACTACGTTGGTGGCGGGCCCGGGGGGATTTGAACCCTCGACCTCAGGCTTTCCCCGCGGTGAAGCTCCGAAGGCTGACGCAAGTTGAGAACTTCTGCGCCCTATCCAACTAGGCCACGGGCCCATATGTTGCTTAGCCCATTTTCCCATCTGGTTGAACCTTGTATTTAACCGTTAGGAAATATAGAAAGAGATATTCATCTGACTAAGCCAGGCATCTTGTTGATGCCATGCTTAATTTTTTTGGAAACCAAAAAATTTTGGAACTATTAATGGGGAGATGGAACTTTGCTTTATTGTGTTCTGTCTATTCTAATCTTGTCCCCGTCTTTGACCTTTTTGAAGACCTTTGGGTCGCCCTTGACCTTGGCGAAGACGTTAACGGGATCGGCCGGTCTGATTTCTCCCCTTCTGCTTATCGGTGTAGGTCCGAAGAATATGCAGAAGCCCCGCCCAGGCGGCCAGTATCCAATGTCGCCGAGTTCAACAGTCTCTTGAGTATTCTCCTCTCCTAGTTTTACTGGTATTGAGAAATATATCTCTTCCCCCCACGTGTTTGCGCGGGCCTCCAGTGGAAGGGCGTCCCAAATGGCTTTAGCTGTCTTCGGGTTTTTTTCTTCTAGAAGCTCTGCTTCAACTTCGCCGATCTTCTCGCTAATTATCTTAATCTTTTTGGCCATATGTGTTCCCCCTTACTCACGCAAGTTTCTTTTATACTATTTAAAGCATCGCTTAATTACTTTTCTAATTTTTTAGACTCATTGGCTAATAGTTTTATTGTAAGTGAAGAACGTTTGAAGGATAATTCATAATCTAGATAATGGAAACTGTTAAGCCCTTGTTATGCACTTATAATCCCTTATGATTAAGGTTGCTGTCGTCGGTGTGGGAAATCTAGGCTCTTGCGTAGCTTATGAGATAGCGAATAGAGGGCTTGTTGATAGGCTTATTTTGATTGATGTTTATAGGGAGTTGGCTGAAGGAAATGCTGACGATATCACCCAAGCTTTAGCCTTCCGGAACGAAACTGAAGTCCTTGCAGGAGACTATGAGGATGCTAAGGGTTCACATGCCATTATTGTGACCGCTGGGAAACCTAGAACTCCAGAAATGAGGTCTCGAATGGATCTCCTTGAAGTAAATAAGAAGATAATTGAAGACGTCGCCTCAAATATTAGGAAGATGGGTGAATCCCCGATTATTGTAACCCTCACTAACCCAGTTGATGTCATGAACTATCTTATGCAGAAGACCACGGGTATAGACAGGAGAAAGGTTATTGGAAGCGCCGGAATGCTTGATTCTTCAAGGTTTAAGGTGGTCCTCAGCCAGAGATTGCGAACCTCAATAATGGATATTGAGGCATATGTCATCGGTGAGCATGGTGACTATCAAGTGCCACTGTTTAGTCAAGTTCGAATTAAGGGAAAGAAGAGATCCTTCAATAAAAATGAACAGAATGAGATAATGAGCGAAATTCGGCAAGCAGCTTTAAAGGTTATCTCCAAAAAGGGAGCGACAATCTTCGCCCCAGCAAACAACACCGCTAATATTGTGGAAATGATCCTTCGAGACGAGAAGAAAATGGCTGTCTGCTCAGTTATTTTACGAGGCGAGTATGGCGTTGATGATGTTAGTATAGGTGTGCCAGTTATACTTGGATGCGAAGGCGTCGAAAGAATCTTGGAATATGAACTTGATGAAGATGAGAAAGAGATGTTCACTAAAGGAGCTCAATACCTAAAACGGACAATAAAGGAGATCTTAAAGGAATAGCCTTTCCAGTAACCTGTTCTATACAGTTTCAGCCGTGTTCCAAAGGTGCTGAAAATAATCTTTCGCGAATTTCACTAGCCCAAGATGGTCGGACCATATTACTAAAGGCGACTCTTTTCCGCCTAAAATAAGTATCGCTTCGCGTCCATCCGCAATTATTCCCCCACCGAACATGCTTTCTCTTACTTTTACTTCTCCTATCTTCGAAAGTGCATCAAGACCATCAGCGTAGTCTCTTGAGACCATTATGAAGACATTAACGTTAGTGCCTAAAAGCTCTGCGAGCTTATCCCTTATGGCACCGACGAAAGGCTTAACCGTCATAGGCAACGCTATCATGAGCTCAGTCTCCGCTCTGCTAATGAGGTCTTTCATCTTTGCGATTGCATCGAACTCGCCGCGAAATATCCAAACGTCAGGCTTCTCTCTTATCTCCCTCTTCGTGTAGAGAGGTTGAAGCATCTCGAGTGCCCTTCTTCGCCAAGTCTTCATCTTCTCCTCAAGCCTTAACCTTTCCGCCTCAAGCGCTTCTATTGGAGATTTTGGATAGTACTTTTTTGGTCTTCCAGAACGTGTTTCAACCCATCCTTTTCTCTCAAGGGAATTCAAAACTTCATATATCTTTGAGTAAGGTATGCTGGCAGCCTCGCTGATTCGGCTGGCGGTTGTTACGCCTATCTTAAGAAGTTGCATGTATGCTCTGGCTTCATAATCCGTGAGCCCGATAAATCTCAGCGTCATTCTAGCTTCTTCGCTCATATACTCGGACGACGCCAACTCTTCACCTTCTGAAAAGTCTGGAAACCTTCATATAGCTAAAGGTTCATCGTAATAAATATTACAACTTTCAGTGGTGAATCATGAACATACTGAAGCAGACTAAAAGTCTCTGCCCAGAATGTTTGAAGGTTATTGATGCCATGATCTTCGAGGAGAATAACGTCGTCTATATAAAAAAGGAATGTTCCGAGCATGGCTCCTTCGAAGACGTTTACTGGTCTGATTATGAGCAGTATGAACGGGTTAAAGCCTTTAGCTATATTGGTGACGGGTTAGAGAACCCGCGAACAGAGACGAAAAATGGCTGTCCATATGACTGCGGAATCTGCCCACAACACAAATCCCACACTGCATTATCCATAATAGACGTTACAAACCGTTGCAACCTAAGATGCCCAGTCTGCTTTGCAACTGCGGGGACAACGGGATACGTCTATGAGCCTCCGAAAGAAGTTATAAGAGAAATGCTCATCAACCTCCGGAATAATAGGCCTGTACCAGCTGATGCGCTCCAATTTTCCGGAGGTGAACCTACAATAAGGGAGGACCTTCCAGAACTTGTGAAGATGGCTAAGGAGCTAGGGATCAAGCATGTGGAAGTCAACACAAACGGTTTAAGGATGGCTGCAAGTGTAGACTATTGCCGCACATTGAAGGAGGCGGGAGTCAGCACAATCTACCTTCAGTTCGACGGTGTAACATCAGATGTCTACAAATTCACTAGGGGAGTAGACCTCCTCAACGTGAAGAAGAAGGTCATTGAAAACTGTAGAGAAGCAGGTTTACACAGCATCGTTCTAGTTTGCACCCTGATCAAAGGCGTCAACGACCACCAGATTGGCGACATAATAAGGTTCGCCGTGCAGAATTTCGACGTCATTAGATGCGTCAATGTTCAGCCAGTCTCACTCTGCGGAAGAATACCTGAGAAGGAGAGGAGACAAATGCGAATAACGATCCCTGACTTCATGAGGCTTGTTGAAAGCCAGACTGATGGAAAGATCAAAGCGAAAGACTTCTACCCAGTTCCGGTAGTTGTACCAGTTTCACGTGCAGTCGGAGCGTTGAAGAAGAAACGTTACGTAGAATTCACTGCCCATCCACACTGCGGCATGGCAACCTATGTCCTCATCGAGAACGGTGAAATTGTGCCGATAACCAAATATGGAAACGTTGACAAGTTCATGCGCTCAATGGAGAAAGTCTACGAGGAATCGATAAAGGGGCATGAGACAAAGGCTAAGATGCGGCTTCTAGGTTCTTTGCGCCACATAAAGATTGGGCTCTTAAGAAAGTACATATTTCCGCTCCTTATGACTGGAAGCTACAAAGCCTTAGGTGACCTCCATAGAAAAATGTTGATGATCTCAGCGATGCATTTTATGGACCCTTACAATTTCGACCTGGAGAGGGTTCAGCGGTGTTGCATCCATTATGCGGTGCCTGACGGTAGAATAATACCATTCTGCACGATGAACTCGATTCATAGGCCAGTTATAGAGAAGAGCCTAGGCGTTCCCCTAGAAGAATGGAGAAAAGAACACCGTTTAGAAACCTAGAGAAACCTATAAATCCGACAATGCCATCTTGTCTTGAGGGATCATTCATGGGAGGCGGAAAGAAAAAGCCGACTCTGTCACAGATGGCAAAAGCGCAGTTAAGAGAGGAGAGTAAAGCAGCTAAACGTGCAGGTCCACCAAGCCAAGAAAAGAAGACGCTGAGGATTCTAGCTCCCGACTTTAATGACAAAGGAGTGTTGAAAGAGATCGAGAAGATGAAGGTTCTAACTCCCTATTCCGTTGCTTCACGTTTTAATGTGCGGCTAAGCATAGCGAAAGATTTCTTGGAAGAACTGCAGCGCCAAGGCATCATCACCCTCGTTTCTAGAGGAAGAAATGTTAAAATCTATAAGCCTCAAGTACAGTGAATCAAAAAAATTCTCTTTCATAACTTTTCAATCTTTATCTTAGTTCCACTCTTTAGATGCTTGAACAATTCCAAATTCTCAGTCACTTTACCTATTATGTTGATTCTGCTATAGGGTTTGACTTCATCGTAGAAGATGCAGAAAGCCCTTCCCATAGGCCAGTAGGCAATTGTTCCTTTTTCCGAAGTATTCTTCGCCTTTTCTTCCCCCATATCTAATGGAACTTGGATGTAGACTTCGCCTTTTGATAAGGCAACTCTTCCTTCGAAGGGCAATTTTCTAACAAGTGCGTCAACTGTACGTGGCGCTAGGAAACGTATAAGCTCGCCTTTCGCTTCGCCTAAACCTTCAACTGTTATTTTGATCGGTATTCTTGAGATGCTTCCGCTCAAATTTTTTCCCTTCACCGGTTATTATCTAGAAAGCCTTAATTAAAAGATTCGCAATTGAAAATAGTTGATGCAAAATGTTCTATGTTGAAGGCATAGGGGCTAAGACTAAGGATTTGGAAAAGCAAAGAGATAGGCTCGTCGACGAACTGAAAAATCTTGAAGAGAGACGGAAAAAAGGAGAACTCAGCGAGGAATCCTACGAGGAGAAGAGGCGGGAGATAGAAAGAGCCATAGTTGAGGTTATGGACCGTCTTGCACAGATGCGTTTCCTAGCGGGGGAAACATAACAGCCTTATCGAAAACCAGTATTCTTAAAATCTAATCTGGCGCCCAAAACATCTTCGTAGAATAAGTTCGATATTATTTGTGCTTCTATCTTGCCAAGCCATTCAGAAACCGAGTGATCTTACATAATAGGAATTCACTATTAAGGCTGAATGGAGAAAGACTTTAATTCTCAGTTGAGCTTGAAGGAGTTGATGCCGAAAATAAGCATTTTCGTCCCCGTCTATAAAGAGTCAGAGTTCTTAGAACCCTTGCTGAAAAATCTCTTATCTGATAGCTTTGAAGAGAGGGAAATATTCGTTATCGTTGATGAGCCTACAGAGAAGAGCCTAAGCTTAGGGAAGAAATTTATGGGCAAAGTCTATTTCTTATGGAACGGGGAGAGAAGGGGTAAAGTGAACGTTCTAAATGAAGTGATTGAAAAATCTTGTGGAGAAGTTCTGCTATTTCTAGACTCCGACGTACTCATATATGAGGAGTCTGGAAGTTTTCTGAAAAGAATTTACGATGAGACAATAAGGGCAGACATAGTGGAAGTGAAGAAGCTCATAGTTAGAGACTCTTTCCTCGCTAGAATCGTGGCGTACGATTATTTAGGCTTTAACCTGACAAGCTGGTTCTTCTCACATAGACTGAGAAGATGCCTAGGGCTTAACGGAGCAGCCTTTGCTATAAAGAGAAAGACTTTTATTGAGCTCGGAGGGTTCCGAAAGGTTATCGTTGAAGATCTGGATATAGGTACAAGATCCTTCATTAGGGGGGCCAGCTACTCCTTCTTAGAAGACATAGGGATCTATACTAAGGCACCTTCTTCATGGCATGTTTGGCTTAAGCAGAGGAAACGTTGGGGAATAGGAGGAGCGTTATGGTTGAAAGAGTATCTAAGGGATTTGTTGGGCATCTTAAAGAAGCATCCGTCACTGCTTCTCCCCTCCTTATTCTTTCTATTCCCATTCCTTCCATTCTTTCTCTTCACAGTCTTTACG
>CAYSEL010000036.1:0-6677 GCA_964430035.1 uncultured Candidatus Bathyarchaeia archaeon | reverse complement strand
CCTCATGATGGGCGCAAAGCCTGTAGATGAAGTCCACATTATGCGTAAAATTGTCATAGATGGTTCGAATACGACTGGCTTTCAAAGAACCTGTGTTGTAGCTCTTAATGGCGCGATCAATGTTGAAGGAAAAAAGATACCGATAGAACACATAAGCCTCGAAGAAGACGCCGCTAGGAAGATTAGTTCCGAAGGTTTCACAGTTCGATACCGTATAGACAGGCTCTGTGTACCTCTTATCGAGGTTACGACAGGTCCAATCATTCATACGCCTGAAGAGACGGAGAAAGTTGCCCTTTCGATTGGGAGGATTTTAAGGGCGACTGGGAAAGTAAAAAGAGGGTTGGGTACAATACGGCAAGACCTAAATATATCAATACGTGACGGGGCCTTGGTCGAGATAAAAGGGGTTCAGGAGCTTGAACTTCTCTCGAAAGTTGTAGAGTACGAGGTTACACGTCAGCTTAACCTTCTAAAGGTTAGAGAGAAACTTAAGCAACAGGGGCTTAAAGAAGAAGCGATTAAAGAGGACTTCGTCGATGTTACTTCCGTCTTCAAGAATACAAGATGCCGCCTACTCCAAAAAGATATAAACCAAGGAAAACCTGTTTTAGCTGTTAAGCTACCGAAATTCTCCGGCTTGTTAGGTTTAGAGATTATTCCAAATCTAAGGTTAGGAACAGAGATGGCTGACAGAGCTCGTTTCTGGGGAAGAGTGGACGGAATATTACATAGTGATGAACTCCTAGCGTACGGTGTAACGGAAGACGAGGTAAATGAACTCAGAAGACTCTTGAAAGCCGAGTCTGAAGATGGAATTGTGCTTGTTGCAGACTTCAGGGATAAAGCTGTGGATGCGCTCAGAGCCGTGGTTGAAAGAGCTAAGGAAGCGCTTAGAGAGGTTCCAGAAGAGACGCGGGCAGCTAATCCGGATGGAACAACAAGGTATATGCGGCCGAGACCAGGCGCAGCCCGTATGTACCCGGAGACTGACGTCCCTCCAATAGAGATTACGCCTGAATACATCGATGAAATACGACGCCGCCTTCCAGAATTGCCAGAAAAGAAGATTGAGAGGTTAATGAGAGATTATGGTCTTAATGAGAAGCTCAGTAGGCAGCTTCAAGACTCCGCATATGAAAACCTCTTTGAAGTCATAGTGAAAGAGACGGGTGTATCGGCCACAGTCGTCGCTGCAACTCTTACAGAAACCTTAAAGGCGCTTAAAAGGGAGGATTTAGAAATTGAACGATTGACTGACGATCAGATAATGGAGGCATTTAGGCTTGTGGGCTTAGGAAAGACATCGAAGGAAGCTCTGCCAGAAATTTTTAGATGGCTTATCAAACATGAAGATGCGAAACCTGCAGAGGCAGTCGAAGCCCTCGGCCTATCTTTGATCTCCGAAAAAGAATTGACATCCATAATAGATAGTCTAATAGAAGGCAATAAAAGTCTTATAAGAGAGAGAGGCATGGGTGCATTCAGTTTCCTAATGGGCGCAATAATGAAGGATTATAGGGGAAGAGTGAACACAGACTTGGTAAGTAGGATTTTGAAAGAAAAACTTTTGAAAATTCAGAAGTAACGCAACCTCCCTTTTTGACTTCACCGAGAATTGGTCGAACCGCCATTCTATTCTTTACTTTCCAATGCCTCTATAATAGCTCTGATATACTCTTTCAATCTCTCTGGAGAAATTTCCGGGCTTATGTTAAGATTTATAGATACGCTTGCCCTCGGAATTGTTATTGTGGCTTGAGTTGAAGCTCTCGAACCCTCCCTTAACTGTCTAAACACCTTCCTGCCTTCTTTGAGCATTTTTATGGGCTTTGCTTTTTTTGTCATCTCCTCTAACTGGAAGGCGTAGGCTATCATATCTAGAAAAGCGTTTAGCCCAACCTCGTCTGCTCTCAGATCGCCGAAAAGCCGGGGAAATTCAACAAGCACTGTCTCTCTGGCAGGTTTTTCGCTCCTTATCCTCTCGACAAATTTTGTCAGAACCTCGTCTCTTGAAAAGATTTTTTTCAGCATCTCCCTTGTCTGTTGACTGTTCGGATCTATTTTGTAGGCATAGGCAAATTCAGCGGCATTTCGGCTTAGTTTGTACTTTCTTGTTTCTCCTGTTTTTTCCTCAACGAAGCCCCAACTCTTTAGGAAGTTATTGTTTCGACTAATGTTGTGCAGGGTTACATTAGACTTTTCAACAACTTCGCCGACGCTCACGTATTCTTTGTCTGCACCAGCGTTAAGATATGCGATTAAAACATCGCATATTTTTGGGAAGCTGAGACGTCTGGGAAAAAATCTCGCCTCATTCAAATGTTTCTTCACTCCAGAACAGTATTTTCTTCGAGTCTATATAAAAATATAAAACTCAAAGAAACAGTTCTATTTTCAAACGGAATAACACTCTTCGTTTTCACCAATAAATCTTTTAAAGGATACAGACATATTTTTCAAGCGGATAATGAAATTGAGTTGGCTTCGTCCACGTGACGGTTTGAGCCTATTTATAATTGATTAGTGTATTTGAATTGAGGTAGAAAGTTAGATGAGTATTCAGGAAGCGAACTTAGAGCTTGTAGTGAAGTATAAAGATTTGGAGGCCAAATTCTCAGGTAAACCGGATGATGTCTTAAGGTCACTCTTCGCCTTTGTAAAGAAGGTTCTTCCAGCGTACGACCTCTTCTCAGAGTTGACTTTAACCGTGGATGTTCAGAGACTATTAGACGGTGTAAAAGGGTTAATCGCTTTCGCTCCTGAAGGAGTAGTTCTAACGATACCTAGGGAAAAGATGGGTGGTGAAAGAGAAGCTGTTATCCTTCAACTAATCAAAGCTTACGTGGGTTACTTAGCCGGTCGAATGGAAAAAGACTCTATTTCAGCAGGTGAGATAGTATCCTCGACTGGTGGGAAGGCGGGAACTGTTGGGGCTCGGCTTAGTGAACTATCCAGTTTAGGGTGGGTTGAAAGGGTTGGACGGGGCGAATACCGCATAACAACGCTGGGCATAAATGCATTTCTAAACGAGACTTTACCAAAGATAAAATCCGAGGTTGAACGTAAGAATGAGTGAAAGAAAAACTCTTCGGGCTCATCTGGAGCTTGGCGATTTAAAAGCCGACTTTCAGGGAGATGCCGACGAATTGCTAAAGTCGATTGTTAAATTCTTAACTCAAGTCTATCCATCTTTTGAGACGGTTCACAAAATCTTTTACAGTCCAGACGTTATTAAGTTGGCTGAAAACCTTGCAGGTCTTGTGGAGGTAACTACAGAGGGACCGCTTATTACAAGAATTGATCTGCCAGCTAAAGATGCAATCTGCCTCTCCCTTTTAGGAGCATACGTAGGCAAAAATTTAGGTAAGATCATAAAGGAAACTTTGTCCCCGATCGAGCTTGCAAGGATAACTGGGAAAAAACGCAAAACCATATCAAACGAAATTCCGAACCTTCTCTCGGAAGGACTTGTTGAAAGGGTTCCTGAAGGGGAATACAGACTCACTATATTAGGAATTAGGAGAACTGAAAGCCTCATTGATGAAATTCGAAAAAAGCAAGAATCGCGCAGCTCTAATCCTTAATTATCGTGTCCTCTCTTTCTGGACCTACAGAAATTATCTTTATTGGCACGCCTGTTAGCTCCTCAATCCGTTCAATATAGGTTTTTGCTTGGGGCAGCAATGCCTCATACCCACCCATTGCGATCTGATGCCAATCTAACGAATCTGTCCAGCCTTCTAGCTCTTCGTAAACTGGTTTGCACTCTTCGTAAGTCTTAAGGTCAGCTGGTATATCATTTACAACTTTGTTTTTGACCATATAGTGAGTACATATCTTTAAAGGGTTGATCCCGCTTAAAACATCCAACTTCGTCAAAATCAATTCGGAGATGCCGTTGACCCTAATTGAGTATCTAACTGGAACCGCATCGAACCATCCGCACCTCCTCGGCCTACCAGTTGTTGTGCCATATTCGCCTCCTTTAATTCTGATTCTTTCGCCGACCTTATCCATCAATTCTGTTGGAACAGGACCTGCTCCAACCCTTGAAGTGTAAGCCTTTGCGACTCCTACGACTTTGCTGATTTTTGTCGGCCCCACGCCTACTCCGGTACATGCACCTCCAGCCGTTGGGTTGGATGATGTCCCAAATGGATAGATTCCATGGTCTATATCAAGCAATGTTCCTTGAGCACCCTCGAATATGACTGTTTCACCTTTGTCTAAAGCTTCATTAATAGCGAATGAAACATCACATACATAATTGGTTATTTTTCGCCCGAACTCTGCGTATTTCTTCACGATTTCTTCTTTCTCAAGAGTCTCTTTCCCATTGTATACTTGGCTGATGACTTTCTGTTTCAGGGCGACTAAAACATCCATCTTTCTTCTAAGCTCACTCTCGTCTAGAAGGTCTGCCACACGTATACCGAATCTTGCAACTTTATCCGAATAGGCTGGTCCAATTCCTCTGAGCGTTGTTCCTGCACTTAGACTGCCTTTGAACCTCTCCTCCAACCCATCTAGGATCTTGTGGAAAGCGAAAACGACGTGCGCTCGGTCGCTGATGTATAAGTCTGGCTTAAAACCTTCCTTTCTCAGGTTTTCTATCTCGCTTAAAAGAACCTCTGGGTCGACGACTACTCCGTTTCCTATATACACTCTCTTTCCTTGAAGTACCCCTGACGGTATTATGTGAAACTTGAAAGTCTTGCCTCCAACGACGACTGTGTGACCAGCGTTGGATCCTCCATTATACCTTACCACACAGTCGGCTTCCTTAGCCAAATAATCAACTATTTTTCCTTTTCCTTCGTCGCCCCATTGCGTTCCAACGATCACTATACCTGGCATCTTAACCACCACACCGCGGGATCTGAATAATGAGGATGAAGGAAATAAGTCTTTAATCTTGACCAAGAATTTTATTCCTGAACATATCTGCCTCTCCATTTTACCTACAAAGGTTGTACAAAACTTTAGTTATTTCATCTTGCTCGCAAAAGTTAACGCCTACGAAAGGCAGCTTAAGTCCCAAATTGAGCAACTCTCTATCCAAGATTTCTAAAAACAATCCCTTCTCTTCGACATACGTTTTCTGGCCGTCCACTTTGCGCGGCGTGCATTTTACACCGCATGTAGGTGATCGTTCAACACCTAAGATGGCTAGGATTTTCACCCTTGAGTCTACGTCCTTCGAGATCAAAGTTTTAAGATTTCTAGCCACCTCTAAAGCGAGATTTTCACAGTGCAAACGGAAACTAGGCATATCTTCATATTCATCCTTTGTTCTAGGTGGGCGTGGATTGCCGCAGAAGGTATACTCAGGACATGGCAGTTGTATTGCCCCTATTCTCTTTTTTGACAGAAACTTTACAACTTCTCTGCATGGTCCTCGGTTCTTTTCGAACAATCTTTCATCTTGCCACCACTTCGTCGCAGAGTTGAGAAGGCAATGAGCAAGAACCAAGACTTTCGCCTTATGCTTATTCCTCGATCTCTGCGTCAATTCTATTCTTCCCTCTCTCCTAGCTATTCAAAGAATAAACTTTTCAGTCAGTTATGTTCGGCGGGCGCTTTTGGACATATAAGTATCTTCTAGCCTTGCCCTCTCTAGTCAATATTCCGTCTCTGACAAGGTCTAGAAGCACATGCGCAACTGCTGTGCGGTCGTAATGGTAACCGATTCTCGTCATCTCATCATGAATGTCGCTTAAAGACCTGGGCTCCACAAACCACCCTTCCCTCCAAAGCCTCTCTACTATGCTTCTACAGGTCTCCGTTCTTGCTGGCTCGGAAACCTTTTCCTCCGGGATCAGCGTTGCCTTAGAAACATATTCAGTGGTGCTGGCGAGAATTTTTTGTACAATTTCTTCCACCTGGTCTTCTCGACATTCGATCTCAAACTCTATTCCCCTCACTTTCATCTTTATATGGATGGACGGCTTCTCGGTTTCTGCCGATTTTTTCTCTTCTGACATTCATCTTTCACATTTATTTTGATTTGGTGAATATTGTTTATTGAATTGTTCAAGTTGCGCATGCGCAACACTTATATATCGGGTGCTCTCTTACCTTTAAATTGGTGGCTATTGGTGATTGAACAATTACAATATGATGCAACAACATCAAGATATAATTTTCCCAAAATAATCAGCCAGATGGAACTTCAAGATTTACTGGCAGAACTAAGCCTCAGCTCAATTCATTATGCAAGGGGAAAGACATTCATCCCTTATGAGAGAGAGTTCTTTCCTCAGATCGGAGAACAGTTCCAACATAGAGAGATAAAAGACCTCAAAAAAAACGCCCTCTCTACTTTACTGATACCTTTAAAGCCAATTCAAGACGGGACAACCGTAATCGGGATAGACGTATCAAGTATAAGAATAGGCGAGACAGAGACAGGCGTCATCTGCGCTGTGAGAGGCGCGGTCGTCTGGACTGAGAGGCGACGGCATAAATATGTCAGAATCGGTCCATTCCCCTTCTATGTAGACGAAGAGAACAAATATGAGATATTTAGAAAGGTTGATGTCGAACCACTTTTTAGTCGCGTTTCAGAAAATTCCATAGTTAGTGAAGCACATAGATATCTGTGCAATCTGATAGAGCGGTGGATACAGGCGAACATCTCTCGCATAGTTTTTGGAAACATAATTCTATGGGAC